>JBEKSO010000065.1:0-14771 GCA_049516935.1 Thermoguttaceae bacterium | reverse complement strand
GGCAACAGATCGACGGCCGGGAGTGGTTGTTGACCGTAACCAATTTCACCGCTGACACAATCGCCCGCCTGCAAGCCGCCAATAGCGTGGAAAACATCCAGGTCGAAGAAATCGGCCTCACCCAATTTTTCAAAGACTACGTCAAAGGACGGAGGGCCAAGAAATGATGGCGGAAATGAAAACGCTGCTGTGGAAGGATTTTCGGTTGAGCAGAATGTGCCTATTTGCCGGGATTATGTTTATTGTAGTTCCGTATATGTTCATGCTATATCCTTACATACGAGGCATGCGCGGATACGATTTCAATAATGCTTGGCAAATAAGCACTATGCTGTCACAACTTGCCATAGCACTTTTAGCCGGAAATATAATTGTCTGCGAACGGGCCGATCATTCGGCCTCATTTCTTGCCTTCCAAGGAGTAACGCGAAGGAAGATAATAGCCAGCAAGCTACTAATTTGTACGATAGTATTTGTGGCGATCTGTGCAATTTCCACTTTAATGAGTATCTGGTTGAAATATTCAGGGCCTGGCAAATACGAAGACCCTCGAGATTCCCAAGCTCTATGTTATACCATCGGCTTTTGTTTTTTCGGTTCTTGCTGGCTGTATTCATGCCTCCTGCCAAGCCCTATATCCGCAATCGTATTTGGAGTATTATCACCTTTTTTTATAGCACTTGCCTTGAATGCATCTAGCTATTATTTTAATTTTGTTTTTACTCCTCGTGGATTCGAACATTGCTGGTTGGCACTCAACATCATGGTAGGTATAATATGTCTTGTGGTCGGCACATGGTATTTTCTTTGGAGCAAGGAATCGTAGGGCGGAGAATTACAAATAGCCCGAAGGGCTTGTGGAAGATAGAGCAGGGTTGCCGCGCAGCGGCTATCCTGTTTAAAAGGCTGGAAAACAGAGAAAACCCCAACGGGGTTTCGCAGCGGCTATGCAACCCTTTCAGGGTTGAGTGGTAATTCGGCCGTTTTCCCAAGGTAGCCGCTGCGCGGCAACCTTGGGCTATCTTATTAAAAGCCCTTCGGGCTATTCGAGACGTTTTGCGAAACCGCAAGCGGTTATTAGGTGAAGATCGAACTTGGGTCAATCGCGGGGATTTTGTCAGTTGTGTCGATGTTATTGCAATGCGTGTTACAAATACTGCGCACGCCTGCGATTGTCATCGGCCGAACTTCTTTTGCTTTTCGCATCCACCAGACGGCCGCTGCTGAACATCAAAACGACTGCAGCCAGGGCCTCGGCCCTTAAAGTGACGTCGGTCTTTTCTGAATCCGGGAGGACCGGAATCCCGGCCTTCTCGGCTTTGATATGCTGCAAGGAATTTTGGGCCATGTAGGCATCAACGGCTTCATATCGCCGATTGGGCACGGAAATGCCCGCCGCCAGGTCGGCCTGCGGAACCGGACTGGAAATTAATCCCAGGGAAACGGCCACTGGCATCGTGCCAGCCGACGCCTGGCGCCCAGCCGGTGTTTCATTTAAAGAGGTTCCAGTCGCATCGCTCACGCCGCCGAAAATACCGATCGCATTAAGCCCGTTCGCATCGGCCGACGATTGCAGACTGGAAGCATATAATATTTCTCCGGCATTATTCGACCAAAACAGCATATCAGCAGAAATGCCCGAGCCGGCATTAACGTAAGCATTGGGCAAATGAATCGCTCCGGGCGATAGATCGGCAGGGGCCGCCGATGTAAAATCGAGGGTCGCCGAGGAGGGCGCAGGCAGATTTACTACAAAAGCCATATCCGCGCTCGTGGGGGCCCGTGCGGCCAACAAGCCCCTGAGCGATGGCACTGTCCCGCCGGAAGAAGCTGTCGAACTGGCTTTGACGGAAGCCGACGCGCCGCCCAAGGCAGCGGCCCGTGCCGGCCCCATTGCGCCCGGCCGTGCCGCTGGTGACATCGCGGAAATCGGTGGCATAGGATTTCTGAGTATCGAGCGCGTAAAGACTGGACACGGTATTTGTCAACGAAGCCAAACCATTGCCGGCCCTGACCTGGTTGACGATGGCGATAAGTCCGGCCCATTGCGGGGCGCCGGCGCTGGTGCCGCCGATTACATACCAGCCCCGATAACCGTAGGTGTCGTAAACTGCGAAACCCGTGTTTGGATTGGCGTCGAAGGACACGTCGGGCGAACTGCGTCGACCGGTGCTTTGCACCGCATACTGCCAAGTGGGTTCCTTTTCGAACTGGCTGTAACCGCCTCCGCTGCCGCTCCAGGTTTTTTCGCCGCCGTAGGAATAAACGCCGCTGGCGCTGGACACTATGGTAAGCGACGTCCCGCCCACGCCCAGCACGTTAGGCGAAACGGCCGGCCAAATGGTCTTCCCGCCCGAGTCGCCGGAGGAGGCCACGAACGTTACGCCCGGGTACAATTGCGGCGAGAAGTGGCTGTCGAAAGACGTTTCGCTGGAAAACTCGCTGGAGCCCCAACTCATCGATACGACTTTTGCCGCCGATGAGGCATAGTCGACCGCGGCCAGCAGATCGGTCAGGTAGCTCGAATTGGCCTCGACCAAAAGTATCTTTGCGGCCGGGGCCACGGCGTGGGCCCACTCAACGTCCAACGCGATTTCCATACCCCAGCCGCTATCTGCCTTAGGTAGTTTTGTCTGGCTGCCGCTTTGACTGACCTTTTGAAAGACCGGATCGGGCAGGCCGTAGGTCGCGTCAAAGGTTTTCAGATTGCTCAAGACGTTGGGATCGTCGTAGGCGTCGACGATGGCAATGGTTTGGCCCGTGCCTGTGGCGCTAATGTTGCTGAATCCGTACGCTTGGCGGATCTCGGCCGGCGTATAAGGGGCCGAAACGTTGACCACTGCCTGCGCCAGGGGCCTGGCCATGATATCGGGCAGGCCGCTGGCCGAGAGCAGGCTCCTCATTTCCAGCGGTTCAAAGATGCATTTTCGACGGCCGGTTATCTTCCTCTTCGACAACTTACTCGTAGAACGGCGGTTAAGCAACGAGAACATAAGTTACTCCTCTCTGAACCGAAATTGTTGTCAAGAGCCTTTGCAACGCCAATACACCTCCAGGATTATCTTTCAATTTTGTCATGTCTAAGGCGGCAACACGGAAATTTAACAGACTCGCATGACCATCCTATTTTACTCATTGAACGCGGGAATAGGCTATGAGGTTCGATTTATTATTTTTTATTGCTGTTTTTTTTAAAATGACATGCGGTAATTGTCAATATTCAGCCTATTCTAACGTAAACCGCATCCATGAGCAGTTATACGATTAAGCAAAGGAGCATGTCAAAAAAAAATTAGAATTGCGGTAAATCAGACAACCGCTAAACATTAAATTAGGCGGATTGGCCAGATTGGGAGGGTCGTTTCGGCTTGATATTGACTATCCCGATGTTATTTAAAGCCCAGATTTTTTACAGCAGAGTGTGAAACACCAGCCCGAAGAGTAAGCGAGGGTAAACTGTATGCCATCCCTCAATTGCGCTTCGGGCCAGTGTAAATTCACGAATAATCCGAGATATAGTAATGTATTACTATCAGGAGAAGAGGATTTTTCATGCGGCCTCGTTTTTCGCCGCATTGACATTTGGTATTTGGCCGGGCGGAATCCAAGGGCTCTGAGCTATGCCGGCCGCCGGCGCCAATTGCGTCAAATTCAGATCGACGGTCCGCACGTGGATGTCCTGCTGGGGAAACGCGATTTCGATGCCGTTTTCGCGGAATGCACGGTCGATGGCCATGTGCAATTCGTGAACCACGCGGGAGCGGTTTTCCAGATTGGGCAAAAAACAACGCAACACGAAATCCAGCGTGCTGTTGCCGAAGGCCTCGAATGTCACCACCGGCGAAGGATCGTCGAGCACCTGAGGATGTTCGCGGGCCGCGCACATCAGTAGTTCGGCCGCCTGTTGGGTGTTCGACCCGTAGGCGATGCCCACTTTTATTTGCACGCGATTCACCTTATCCGACAGGGTCCAATTCAGCACGCGGCCGGTAATCACGTCTTTGTTGGGAATAATCAGTTCCTTGCGGTCCGGATCGATGATGGTGGTCGCCCGCATGCGGATCCGCGAAACCGTGCCGGTTACGTCGCTGATGGTGATCACGTCGCCCACGCGGATGGGGCGTTCGATGAGTATTATCAGGCCGGAGACGAAATTGGCGAAAATTTCCTGCAAGCCGAAGCCCAATCCCACACTGATGGCCGCCAGCAGCCATTGGACCTTGGACCAACCCAGGCCCACGGCGTTACAAGTGAATACCGTGCCGAAAATCGTGATTATATACCGCGAGACCGTGGCCACGGCATAGCGCACGCCGGCATCCACCGGTAGATGCTGCAAAAGGGCCATTTCCAGCAAGCCGGGAATATTCTTGGCGGCAATAACGGTCGTGGCGAACACCAGGATTGCCAGGCCCAAGTGGGCAAGAGTTACGGACTCGATTTTCACCGCCGTGCGCGTGGTCGTGGAGCCGTCGGCCGCAAGCACCGATTCGGTCACGTCCACGGTGGTTTTCCATACTTCCACGCGGTTTAAAAATCCCAGGGCCGGGAGCACGTCGGCCCAAATAAACCAGATGGCGAATAAACCCGCCAGCGCCAAGGAGTGTTCGACCAGGCGGCGGGTTTGGATGTTAATGGCGGCCAAATCGCGTTCGCCCGCGGGTGAGGCGGCGGATGCCGGCAAGGCGGCGGCTTCGGCGGACGAACTGTTTTGCATTTGCAAGGCCGCCCGGCGGCGGCGTGCCGTGGCCATGGCCAACTTCCGCCGGTTGACCAGCAACCACCGCAGCAACAACGATCCCAGCAGAATCAAGCCCAGAAAGACATAAAATGAAATTACCATTCGGGCGGCAAGCTGCTGGCTGGTGTAGTAGTAGCCGGCCACGGCCAACCCGGCCAAAAACAGCGGTAAAAATACAACAGCGGTGTACCAGACGTACCGCAAGCGATCCATCCAACTGCCCGGCCTGGAGGCCAGGTATTCCTGGAACACGCCTTTGCCGGGCCGCAGTATGCGCTGCAGAAACAGAGCGGAAAGCAACATCACGGCGATAAAACACAGCCGGCCCAGCGAATCGTTCCAGCGCTCGTTTTCTTGGGCATGGAGCGTGGCCACGATAAACACCAGCGGCAAAACCAGCACGTTCAGCCATTTCAAATGTTGCCGCAGGACTTGCAGATTATGATCGGGCCAACCCAAATGGGCCTCGCCCAATCCTTTCGGCCGGCACGTGCTCCGCAACAGTTCCAGGACGAAATTCACTAGCGCCGTGCTTGCCAATCCCGCGCCGATGGCCTTGCAGAATTCCGAGGCGTCCAGGGCGACGGTCATCCGCCAGGATATATAGGCCATAAGCCCGGGCCAGATCGCCGCGATCAGCAAGGTCAGGAACAAGGCTTCGATAGTCGGCGCCATGCGGCAGCAGTTTGCCGCCGCCGCCAGGTCGCCGATTTTCTGGACCTTGTTGTGCATCCGCCGCCGGCAATACAATAAAGGTCCGCAAACGCCGATGGCCAGCAGGTAAACGGCCGGATTCTGCACTGCGTCCATGGCCAGGGCGCCGCCGATTTCTTTCCAGGCATCCGGCCCGGCTATATTCCACAAGACCTGGCCGGCGTGGGTCACGTCCGCCGCGCTTACGGCCGATGCGCTGGCGATCCACAGCACGCGCTCGTCTACGTAATTGGCAAAGGCTTCGGTTTCTTTTATCAACTGCCCTTCGGCGATGTCCAGGTTCACCAGATTGTTGAAGTAAATGTTATGGTCATTAATCAGGTCGTCGAGATAATTTTTTTCCGTTTGCAGCGAGTCGCGGACCGCGCTTTCCAACTCCCGGGTGTCGATCTGCTCGGCGCCGGGATCCAAACTGCGCAGGGTGGCCCGAACCTGTTGCTCCAAATCGGCCAGGGCCGAGCGGCGGTCCTGCAATTCAAGCGAGGCCAACTGATTCTCGCTGATCGCCGTCTGCCCGGCGATAATTTCGCGGCGATGGAGGCGGACGTTGGGCAATGTTTCGCGCTGCTTGCGCAACAGCAAACCGACGGCGTTCGTCAAACCCCCTGCTTCGACCTTTTCCCGGGCCTTTTTAAACTGGTCCTTCAGCCCGGTCAATTGCTGATTTGTCTTTTCGAATTGCCGGGTAGTGTCGGCGATGTGTTCCACCAGTTCCTTGCGGGTTTCAGCCAAGTCGGCATTTTCGCGGGCCAGCCGCTTGACGGCGGGATGCGCCCGGGCTGCGTCGAGCCGGGCTTGCTGCAACTGTTTTTCCGCTTCTTCCTGGCGCCGCAGATTCACCGTCTCCTGCAAGCCCTTGATTTCCTGCTCGGCCAAGGCCACGCGCCGGGCGGACAAGTCACGGCGCAAGGGCAATAACTCGCCGGTGGCCTCGTAAGCCGCGATTTCCTTGTCAAACGCCTGTATCTCACACTCCACCGTTTTACGCTGCGATAGGAGCAGCGAGCGCCGCGGCCCGGTCAATGCCGCGGTTTCGTCGGCTGGGGCTGGGGCTTGAAGTTGCTCGTCCAACTGGGCAAGCCGATCCTTGGCCGCGCCGGCCAGCTTGGGTATCTCTGCCCGGCGACTGGCCCGGCGTTTCGGCTCGGCCTCCAATTCGGCTAATCGCGCCCGGTATTCGTCCAACTCACTCTGCTTCTTGGAGATCAACTGATCGATCTGCGGCAAGGCGATGTTTTCCGGCGTTTGCGATGAAGGCTTGGCCGGCATCTGGTCCAGTTCCGTTTTGGTCGCGGCCAGATCGGCGGCGGCGGAAGTAGCCATCTGTTCAAACCGCGTCGCGCCGGCCTGCCAGGTTTGGGCGGAATCCAATTCCCGCATCGCCTGCTGATAGTATTCCCGAATTTTTACCTTGACCGATTCGTCCAGATCGTGGGAATCTTCGACCTGTTTCAAGCGGCCTTGAATAATCTCAGCCGATATGCCCTCGGCCGGCGGTTTGTCCGGCTTGGTTTGAGCAAGGCCCGTCGACGCCAATAACAGCCAGGCGACCGCTGCGAAAAATCGGCAATACCGCGAAAAGTTTGTCATCGTCGTAATGTTGGAGAAAAGCATTTAATTAGCCTGCATCTGAGCAGATGCTAGCGCTGCCAGCACAACACTTATTAAACCGGGTTGACTTTTACTGCTCCGTGTCTTATCGGGCAAGATCAAAACCCAAGGGGGTAGCGAATAGGGGATCGGATTTAATCAAGGGTGGACAGTTTACAGCCCACTTTTTCGTTATTTATTCGTCAGTCGTCCTTTGTTCTTAGTCATTTCCCTAATCCCTATCCCCTCGCCCCTAGCCCCTTTTTTTTGATATACTAAATGGCATGAGCATCGATCCCACACAAATTCAGGACAGCCAAGAACGCCTTATATCGCGCGAAATTAGCCTGAAGCGCGGCCATCCCCCCACACAGGTGCCAGGCTATGAGCCGGAACGATTCCTGGGCGCAGGCGCTTATGGCGAGGTCTGGGTAGCGATTGAACGCAATACGGGCCGCCGCGTGGCAATCAAATATTACTCGCATAGGGGGGGGCTGGATTGGTCTCTACTCAGCCGCGAGGTGGAAAAACTCGCCTTCCTCTTTGCCGATCGATATGTGGTGCAATTGCTGGGCGTAGGCTGGGATGCCGAGCCGCCTTATTACATCATGGAGTACCTGGAACCCGGCTCTCTGGCCGACCGCCTGCAACAAGGCCCAATGCCCGTGGACAAGGCCGTCGAGCTCTTCCGCGACATTGCCGTCGGCCTGGTGCATGCCCATGGCAAGGGCGTTCTGCACTGCGATCTAAAACCGGCGAATATCCTGCTGGACCAGGACAATAAGCCCAGATTGGCCGATTTTGGCCAATCGCGTCTTTCGCACGAACAAATGCCGGCCCTGGGCACGATGTTTTACATGGCCCCGGAACAGGCCGATTTGGAGGCCGTGCCCGACGCCCGTTGGGACGTTTATGCCCTGGGCGCGCTTTTATATTGCATGCTGACCGGTCATCCGCCGCACCGTAGCGGGCCGACCGTGGATCAGTTCGAGCGAACGCCCGATCTAAAACAACGGCTCACAAAATATAGGCAAATGATCGAGCAGTCGCTGCCGCCAGCCGAGCATTGCAAAGTGCCGGGAGTGGACGCGCTATTGGCCGAAATTGTCGATCGTTGCCTGGCCGCCGATCCCGATCAGCGTTTCCCCAACGTGCAGTCCGTGCTCGATGCCCTTAACAACCGCGAGATCCGCCGGGCCCGCCGGCCGATCATGGTCTTGGGGGCCATCGGACCTGCGCTGCTCTTGGCGGTGGTTGCCTGGTTCGCCTGGCAGGGATTTCAAGCGGCATTGCGGGAATCGAATACCGCTCTAATAGCTCAGGCTTTGAATAGCTCGCATTTTACCGCCCAATTGGGCGCACAAGCGGCGGGCAATGAATTGGAACGCCGCTACCAGCTTGTGGAACACATAGCCGTTTCCGATCGCTTTCGCGAGGCTTTTAAGGACGCCATGGACAAACCCGAGTTTAAAAAACTGGTCGATCAATTGAACGATCCTAAAATCTCCGATGAGCAACGGGAAGCCCTTAGTGAAAAATTCCGGGACAATCCGGACCGCAGGGATTTGCAGCGTATTTTCGTATCCCTCATTCCGCCCATGGACCGGCCCAGGGAAGAGGAGGAAGTGGCGAGTTGGTTTTTTTGCGATGCCCAGGGGCTTTCCTTGGTCCATGACCCGCAGAGCAGCACCATCGGCAAGAATTATGCCTGGCGGAGTTTCTTCCACGGCGGGCCGCGCGACATGGACGAGTCCTGGCGCCCGGCGCCGGGAAAGAATCTGAAGGCCACCACCCTATCGGCCGTCTACCGCTCGCAAGCCACTTCGAAATGGGTTGTGGCCATATCCACGCCGGTATTCGACGAATCGTCCAGGAAAAACTTCCTCGGCGTGGTGGCAATGACTGTTGAGGTGGGCAAGCTTCAGTCCCTGCTGAAAGGCGGCGAGCGGCAATTCGCCGTGTTGGTCGATTCCCGCGAAGGCGACAGCCCGGGCGTGATTTTACAACACCCGCTTTTCGATAAATTCCTCGCCAAACAGGGTGAACTGCCCGATTACTTCCAAAAATACCGAGTTACCGCGGATGAACTCCCCGATGTTCCCGAGCGGCAAAAAAATTATCACGATCCCCTAGGCGACGATCCGGATGGCGGGGCATATAAATGTAAATGGCTGGCCCAAATGGAACCCGTTAAGGTCCGCAACGAGGATACCGGTTGGCTGGTGATCGTCCAGACCGCCTATGACGAGGCGATTGGTTCCACCATCGAAAATCTCACCACCGGTTTGATCCGTTACGGCCTGAGTGCCTTGTTAATGACCGCGTTGGTGATGATTGCCCTTTGGGCCTGGGCCAGCAGTATGAATAGAAAAACCGGATAGCGGACAGTTTAGCCGCGAGCGGGCACCGACCGAAGGTTGGTCGGCGAGCGCGAATGTGGAAATTTTAGCCGCGAGCGGGCACCGTGCGAAGCATGGCCGGCGAGCGCTGATATTTGAGCGGATTTTACGGTCACATTTTTTATTGCAAATTGTCAATTGCAAATTTCAAATTGCAAATTGAACAAACACAACTTCTTGCGCGATTTGCCCATGGAAATTTTATTTCAAGTCCCTTAACTGAAAACTGAAACCACTTCATGCCCGATCTCATTGCCCAAGGAATTGAACCTCAACAGCGCTGGCGGCGGGGACTGCCGGAGGCTCAGGAAGTGACTATAGGCCGGCTGGGCGGGACCTGGGCCGTGCCTTGGGATCCGCACGTTTCCCACCGCCATGCCCAACTTTATTGGAACGGCACGCGCTTGGAGGTCACGCGCCTGCCGAATTCTCGAAATCCCATCTTTCTCTTGGGCAAGGAGGCCGACCGGTTCAGCATCCAGCCCGGCGATCATTTTGTCATCGGCCAGACCTCGTTCACCCTGGCCGATCAGCGGGTGAATATCACCGCCGACGCCCCGCAGCCCGTGCAGCAGCAATCCTTCAGCGCCCAATATCTTCGCCAGGTCCAATTCCGCAATCCCGACTACCGCATCGAGGTCCTCAGCCGGCTGCCGGATGTGATCTCGGGGGCGGCGGGCGACGCGGAACTCGTGGTCCGGCTGGTGAGCATGCTCCTGGCCGGCGTTCCTCGCGCCGACGCCGCGGCCGTGGTTACAGTGGACCGTGGACAGTGGGCAGAGGACGGTGGGCAGTGGGCAGTGGACGGCGGAGAAACGTTTAGCCCCGGAGCTAGCTCAGAGAGTCCACGAGATGAAAATGACCAAGTACGAGCGAGGGCTCGCGAAGATATCCAAGAAGAAGCGGGCAATGAATTGCCCGCCCCAGCCCAACGTCCGCCGGTGCGAATTCTGCATTGGGATCAACGCCTGGTGATCGGCAGCGATTTTCAGCCCAGCCAGGGTTTGATCTTGGAATCGCTCCGCCAGCGTCAAAGCGTGTTGCACGTATGGCGCGGGGCGGAAACCAGCAGCCCCGACTCCTTCACCGAAAGCGAGAACTACGACTGGGCATTTTGCACGCCGGTTGTGGGCAAGGCTAGTTCCGGCTGGGCGCTATACATGGCGGGCCGGTTCAATGTCGAGCACATGGGCGTGGCCCGTTCGTCCGATCCTACCGATCTGCGCGAGGACGTGAAATTCACCGAGCTGGTGGCCGCGATGCTTAGTTCATTGCGGCAGATGCGGTTGTTGGAACACCGCCATGCCACGCTGAGCCAGTTTTTTTCGCCCGTCGTGCTGGAAACGCTGGCCGTTGAAGACCCCGAGGTCGTGCTTGCGCCCAGGGAAACTGAGGTCTCCGTGCTGTTTTGCGACTTGCGCGGTTTTTCACGCGAGTCGGAACGCCATGCCGATCATCTGCTCGGGCTGTTACAGCGGGTAAGCAAGGCCTTGGGCGTGATGACCCGCTATATCCGCGAACAAGGCGGAGTCGTGGGCGACTTCCAGGGCGACGCCGCCATGGGATTCTGGGGTTGGCCATTGCAACAGAAAGACGCCGTGCTGCGGACTTGCCGCGCCGCCTTGGCCATCCGCGCCGAGTTCGAGGCCACGGCCGGGTTCCATGCCGGCATCGGCGTGGCCACGGGCAAGGCAGTAGCCGGAAAAATCGGCACCGTCGACCAGGTGAAAGTCACCGTCTTCGGACCGGTCGTGAACCTGGCCTCGCGCCTGGAAAGCATGACCAAAATACTCCGCGCCCCCATCCTTTTGGACGAAGCCACCGCCAGCGCCGTGCGCAGCCAGGTTCCCCGCGACATCGCCCGGGTAAGACGCCTGGCCGTTGTTAAACCCTACGGGATGGATTCGTCCTTGGAAGTCAGCGAACTGCTGCCGCCCTTGGCGCAGTATCCGGTTTTAACCGACGAGCACCTGGCTTATTACGAAATGGCATTGGACAAATTCCTCTTGCGCAACTGGGCGGCCGCGTTTTAACTGCTGCATCGCATTCCCGCCGAGGACGAAGTGAAGGATTTTCTCACCGTATACATTGCCGAGCATAATCGGCGCGTGCCGCTTAACTGGGACGGCGTCATCCCCCTGGAAAGCAAGTAAGTGCGCTCCGACTTAAAACACAATATAAAACATACTTTCGGCAAGAGAAGCGATTTATTTAGTTAACTCGGCTAGAAGATGTCCAAGAGAAAGAGATCCTCCGATAAAGATGCCCGCCGAGCCCTAACGGCAACTTCCGTCTCATCGGCGCTGCCGCTAAGCGCGATGGTGGGAGTAGCGGTTGTTATTCTGGCCGTATTTATCGCTTACCAGACATCAATTAAGGGCGGATTTGTTCTGGATGACGATAATCTGATGACAGAAAACCCGCTCGTTAAAACCTTGGATGGCTTGCATCGATTCTGGTGCTCCACTGAAGCGCAAGAGTTTTATCCGGTGTCGAACACCACGTTCTGGCTGGAATGGCGATTATGGGAGCGGAATCCAGTCGGTTACCACGTAACCAATTTGATCTTGCACATTGTCGATGTACTGCTGATTTGGGTCATCCTGCGGAAATTGTCCATTCCCGGAGCGTTCTTTGCGGCAATAATCTTCGCCGTGCATCCGGTGAACGTGGAATCAGTGGCGTGGATCGCACAAGTGAGGAACATGCTGGCGATGACGTTCCTCCTCTTGTCAATTTTATGGTATCTGAAGGCCAACGCGTATGCGTCAGCGGGATTCGCACCGGCGCGTCCCCGTGCAGGATCTTGGGAACGAGAACAAACTTTTTCATCATTCATCATTCATCCTTCATCCTTTCTTTTTTGGTATCTGCTGAGCCTGGCGGCGTTCGTATTAGCTATGCTCAGTAAAGGATCGACGGCGGTTTTGCCGGGGCTCGTTTTGGGGATTATTTGGTGGCTGCGCCCTTTGACCTGGCGGGATTTAGCGCGGATTGCCCCGTTTCTAGTGATAGCAGGGGCCTTGGCATGGGTAAGCGTATGGTTCCAAACGCGCGGTGAAAACCTAGTCTTCCGCTCGGCCGGTTTTACAGAGCGCCTATTGAGGGCGGGACTGGTGCCTTGGTTCTATCTTTACGAGGCGCTTTTTCCCGTCGATCTATATTTTGTATATCCCATGTGGCATATCCGGATCGGCAGTATTTTGTGGTGGCTGCCTCTGGCGGCGTCATTGGCGGTTACAGCGACACTTTGGTGGTGCAGGAAAGGATGGGGCAGGCCGCTGTTGTTCACCTGGGGCTTTTTCTGCGTGGCGCTCCTGCCGGTGGTGGGCTTTACGGACGTTGGCTTCATGCGTTACTCGCTGGTGGCCGATCACTATCAACACATCGCAATCATCGGCGTGTGCGCATTACCCGCGGCGGGCTGGGGCATTTGGCGCAGGTGCCGAGGCCGAATTGGCTGGACTCAGCTTACCGCGGCAATCTTGGCAGTGGGATCTCTCGCGTTTCTGACATGGCGGCAAAATGAAATCTATACCGATGAGATTACGCTGTACCATGCCGCGCTGAAAAAAAATCCCGACTGTTGTATGGTCCATAACAACCTGGGATACCTAGTGGCTATCAGAGGTAATTCTCAAAAAGAGACAGATGAGGCGATTTATCATTTCCAACAAGCCGTGAACCTCAATCCCCAGTACGCAGAGGCCCATAATAACCTGGGAAACTTATTATCCAATGCAGGCCGGACAAAGGAGGGAGAAGAGCATTTACGTCAGGCCCTGCGGTTAAAGCCGAATTACCTCGAAGCATATCGCAACCTGGGCGACTTATTTCTTAGATCAGGCCGGTTTCAAGAGGCCAGCGAATCTTATCAACAGGTCCTGCGCCTGAAACCTGATTTTGTTGAGGTTTATTTAAGTTTGGCTTGGGCCTATGTCAATCTGCAACGATCTTACGACGCCATAACCGCGGCTCAAAAGGCCGAGGAAATTGCTCGCTCTCAAGGGCGGACTGAAATAGCCCAAAAAATAGGAGAATGGCTGAAATCCTATCGCGCCGGCCAAACAGTTTCCCCTAACGCAACCCCGCCTTCAAAATAGAAATTGCAGGATGGAATTTGCGGGAACTCCTATTTAGAGCGTATCTCACTTGAGTGTAGCGGGTGCCATGGCCACGCTTGCGTGGCCATGCGGCGTAATTCTCGGGAAAACATGCCCACGACGAGCGTGGGCATGGCACCCAACACGCGACACTTATCTGAGAATCGCACTAGCCCCCGGTGCATACACCGGGAGTTTTGGTCTCTCTTGATTCCGCGTTAAGCATCAAGCTCAAGGTCAAGGCGGTATCGCCCCTACTCGTCGTCTTCGACCTTGGATATCGCGGCAACCAGAAGCACCACAGCCAGTGCGCTTACCGCCAATATGGCCATTACGATCAGGCTCGTGGTCGCCGGGACTTGCATCCATCTGAGCGTGCCGAAGATCAGCCCCACGGCCACCATAAGCCACAACAGCGTACTTAATCCAAATTGCAGCGGCGGCGGTGAATGATGAGTTTTATCGCCGGCCGATCGATCGTCGTGGGCCGATCGATCGTTTGCTGAACCGATATCTTGCTTACCCATGGCGACCCATCCCAGTATGGCATAAAGATGCCACCCAAACCCCCGGTGTATTCACCGGGGGCTAAATAAGTTATTTCACCGCTCCCACTCCTTGAATCGTTCCACGGTCGCCAGCAGGTCGTGTCTGCGCTTTTCAAAAATCGCAAACACAGCGATTATAGCCGCCCCCAGCACAATGCCGCTGGCATACCAGATCCAAGTCTGTTCCAAATCCTCGGCGGCGTACCAGATCATAGTGACGATGTCCAGCACGAGGAACGTAATGCCCAAGATGAGGAACGAGCGAATCCGCAGCATTACGCCCGCCATCGCGCCGGCAGTGGCAAGAAGCATCAGCACCACCGGCAGGCGCCAATCTATCGAAACGCCGTGCATGAACATGTCGATAAACATGTCGGCCGTGGAAGATACATATATTACGCTCAGCGATAGATAACGCAAAACGGCGCTTTGAGTCGCGCTTAGTCGCTCGTGATGCAAAAATTCCGCCGCCAACGCGGCCATGGCAATGGGAATCAGCCATAATTGCGGATGGTGCAGGAAACCTATCTCAAAATGATGAAGCGCTACCCAAAGTCCCATGTTTGCCGCCAGCACCGACAGTAATCCGCATGCGGCCGAGCGGCGGATATATGCCAAAAGCCCGTAAAATGCCCCCATCAGAAACCACACGTCCGGCGTGCGCCCGACGAGGGCC
>JBEKSO010000064.1:0-21819 GCA_049516935.1 Thermoguttaceae bacterium | reverse complement strand
GCCGCGCAAGGCTTTTTACTTAGTCGAGGATAGGGAATTTGACCACCCGAGCATCTGAATCTCATCCAGGAATAATCTCCACACGTCAAACAAATTCTTGACCATTGGTTCAGAACCGGTATAGAATAAATTGCGTATCACTCAACCCCAAAACTTATGCAATCGAACACTCGCCTGCTCAGTGATATCTTGATGATTGGCGATAAAAATCATTTAAAGTGCCCGTTCGCCTCGATTCATGCCAACTTAGCCAGGCCTGGAAAGGGAGGAAAAATCATGCAAGGCATCGCACGCAAGCGCATTCGCGCAATTTGGTTTGGCTTGGCAATTCTCGCCGGTATATTGTTTTTCGCTGCAACACCGGCGTTTGCCGCTGAGGATTATTATTTGAAACTTGAAGGCGTAACCGGGGAGTCGAAGGAAATACACCATGTCGGATGGATAGTGCTCTTGGGTTATGACATGAACGCCGCCAATTCTTCGCCTACCAGCGCAGGCGGCGGGGCCGGAAAGACCGTCGAATCGATGAACATCACGAAACGAACCGACAATACGTCGAATATTCTGTTCGCTGCCGTGGCCAAGGGAAGTTATTTCAAAGACGCCACGATCGATGTTGTAAAGGCCGGCGATCCGAACCACCTGGTTATTTCTAAATTCTTGTTGCGGGATGTTCGGATCGTCGCCTTCCATCAAAGCGCCGCCAGTTCAGGCCAAGTCGATACCATAACGCTTCAGTTCACGAGCATGACGACGGTACAGGTATCGCAATCCCCGGACGGCAAGGTGGCTACACCGCAGGTCGCGACCAAGTACTCCAATGTTTTACGAAAGGACGTGGGTGCGAAGATCCTCAAGCCGCATTAGAGCCCTGTGCGACCGATGGATCTGTATGCCGTCGCTGATCGCGTCATCCGGCGCTATCGTCGCAAAAGGAAGGCGAAGGCGTTTACCCTGCCGGCAGTCGCTCTGCCTGAGCCTGCAAAAAATGTAAAGCCTTCCGCAACTTGTTGACGCGGAAGGCTTTAGTCTAGTGGAGGATAAGGGACTCGAACCCTCGACCTTCTGAATGCCATTCAGACGCTCTCCCAACTGAGCTAATCCCCCTTAATCCGTTCTCCGGCATTTGCATGGCAGAGATCGGGAATAGTTATTGGGCAAAGTATTATTTTCATTTACATTTCAAGCATCAGGAATTATACACGATAACAAAAATCCGCTTGATCCACCAGGAGTCTGACGTCGCCATATAAATAATTCGTCTTCCTGGGAAGAGACCATCCGAAAAAGCCGTCATGCTCGCGGTCAGGCCCATACCCCCAGCCCTCTTTTGGAGGGAGGAAACAAACGTAGCAGGCAAACTTCATGTGCCGTCTACCCGGTTTTCCAGAGGGAAAAACCCCTTCTAGATGTTTCCAGTGCAATCCGGCCCTAAATATTGTAAAATAAACCATAATTTAAGCACGGCATCTCTTTTAACTCCGGTCCACGGATGTCTAATCTCAAAAAAACATCCCACAAGCACGCTGCAAAGGCCCAGTCGAAAATATCAACATCTATCTTGTTTGCGCAGCCCTTTAGGACGTGGGCGGGGGTACTGCTCGTCATCGTCGCCGTTTTCTGCGTATATCTCCCCTCCATAAGTGGCGATTTTATCTTCGACGACGATATTCATCTGACCGAAGACAAATTCATAAAGGCCGCGGATGGCCTATTTCGAATTTGGACTTCCAAAGAATCAGTGGACTTCTGGCCTGCCACCAATACCTTTTTCTGGATCGAGTGGCGGCTATGGGGGATGCACCCAACCGGTTATCACGTCACTAACCTGATATTGCACGTCATCGAGGCGTTGCTGATTTGGCTGATTTTGCGGAAGTTATCCATTCCCGGCGCGTTTTTGGCGGCCCTGATATTCGCCTTGCATCCGGTCAACGTGGAATCGGCGGCTTGGATCGCCTCGCGGAAAAACCTGATGGCAATGCTGTTTTTCTTGTTGTCGATCCTGTGGTATTTGAAATTCGCCATGTCCACGGCGATTGCGGGCATTGCGCCCGCTCGTTCCCTCGGAGGACCGTGGGAACGAGTAAAAACTTTTTCATCCTTCATCCTTCATCCTTCATCCTTTCATTTCTGGTACTGGCTGAGTCTTGCGGCGTTTCTCCTGGCGATGCTGGGCAAGGGATCGGTGGCGATTTTGCCGGTATTACTGCTGGGAATCGTTTGGTGGCTGCGTCCTTTGACAAGGCGGGACCTGGTGCGGACCGCGCCGTTTTTCGCAATTGCCATAGCGCTGGCAGCGGTTAATATGTGGTTCCAAACACATGGGACGGGAGAAACATTTCATACCGCCACTATTACAGAACGCCTGCTGGGGGCCGGAAGCATAATATGGTTCTACCTGTACAAGGCGCTTTTGCCTGTCGATTTAGCCTTTATTTATCCGCAGTGGCACGTCGTAAGCGGAAATCCGCTGTGGTGGCTACCCTTATCGGCGGCCATAGCTGTTACGATAGTGCTCTGGCTGTATAGAAAAAACTGGGGCCGGCCGCTTTTGTTTGCCTGGGGGTTTTTCTGCGTGGCTTTGCTGCCTGTCATGGGCTTTGCGGACGTGGGCTTTATGCAATACTCGCTGGTGGCCGACCGTTATCAACATATCGCCATAATCGCGGTAATCGCATTGGCGATGGCGCCTTTTTCCATTTGGCGCAAGCGTATGCGTGGGGCAGTCCGATGGATTGCGCCCGGCATTGCCGTTGCGGCGGTTGGTGCTCTCGCAGTTTTGACCTGGCGGCAAAGCAGTTTGTACCGAGATGAGGTTAAACTGTACCAAGCCGTACTGGAGAAAAATCCGGCCTGTTGGATGGCCCACAATAATTTAGCCGCCGCACTGATCAATATTGGTCGGCTTCAAGAGGCAATTGAACATTGTGGGCAGGCCATTAGATTAAAATCCGATTATGCCAAAGCCTACAACAACCTGGGTATCGCTCTGGTAAAAATGGGGCAGCCTCAAAAGGCAATTGAATATTACCAACAAGCCCTAAAACTGAATCCTGATTACGCTGATGCCCACAACAACCTCGGAAGCGCACTTATCCAAATAGGTCGGGCCCAGGAGGCCATCGAACATTGCCGGCAAGCCTTGACGCTTAATCCTAATTTCCTTGGAGCCCGCAATACCTTGGGCAACGCTTTTCAATCAATCGGTCAATACCAACAAGCCATTGAACAATACGAAGCGGTGTTGAAACTTGACCCGAACTTTTCCCAGGTTTACATCAACTTGGGCATCATTCTGAACAAAACTGGCAAAACTTCGGAGGCCATCGAACATTACGAGAAGGCACTACGCATCGATCCCGATTCCTTTGAAGCCCATAATAACCTGGCCAACGCTTTTTGTGCGATTGGTCAGTACCAATCGGCGATTGAACACTACCGGACGGCGTTGCAACTTAATCCGAATTATCCCCAAGTCCACGTCAACCTGGGCAGCGCCCTAGTCGCAACAGGCCGTTTTTCGGAGGCCATCGATCAATACCGCCAGACCCTGCAACTTGCCCCCGATTCGACTGACGTCTATTTGTATTTGGCATCGACGTATGCCAAGAATAACCAATCAACCGAGGCCGTCGATTTCGCACAAAAGGGCTTGAACCTCGCCCGATCCAGGGAACAAACGGAACTGGCCAGGCAAATTGAAAATTGGTTGAATGCCTACCGAGCCGGACAATCAGAGACTCCCGCGGAACCGCCCGATTCCAAATCAGCCCACCCAACTCCATAAATTCCTTGCTTGAGATCTAAATACCCGCCATGTGTGTTATACGTGTGGCTATTGAGTCTCAGATAATAAATGTCGTGTTTTACCATCAGAGCCGGGCCGTGTCGGCCCGGAATTACCGGGGGCAACCGCCCCGGCTCTGACTTTTCATACGACATTCTTTACCAGAGACCCAATAAACTGATCTTATATAAAAAAAAGGGGAATTTGACTTGAAATATGATGTATTCTCACGAACTTTCGACTTTACCTATTGCCCGGACTAGGGTATCTTTGCGGCATGCATCCACGGTTTATGCGAATATGGTTTTTCCTTTTTATCGCGGCCGGCATTTGCGCCGTCGCGTCCGCCGCGGATTTCCGCGTGGAAAACCGCGTTTATTCGGGCAATAAAAAAGAGCCCGACAGTCAAAGCACCACGATATTTCATCATGCATTCGTCTACGATTTTCTGCAAAATCCCGCCGAAACCACGGTCTTCGACAAAACCGCCGGACGATTCGCGATCCTCGACGACGTGCGGCAAATTCGCACCGAGCTTGGCACAAAAGAATTGGAAAACTTTACACAGAAGTTAAAAGATCGGGCAGTCAAAGGGCAGGATCCGCTTATGCAATTCCTTGCCGAACCGAGTTTTGAAGAACGTTACGATCCGTCCCGGCGTGAATTGATACTGTTTAGCGATTTGGTCAATTACAGGGCAATAGTGAATTCCGCCGACAATGCCGTGGCCTCGCAATACCGCGAATTCTCCGATTGGTACGCACGGCTCAATGCCATTCTTATTTCCGGATCTCGCCCCCCCTTTGCCCGGCTCAAGCTGAACGAAGCCCTGGCCCGGCGCGAGGGCATCGCCCGGGAGGTCACGCTAACCATAACAGCGGTCAAGGACGGAAAAACTCAGCCCGCCACCGTGCGCAGCGAACATCTTCTCAGCCTAACGCTGGCCCCCGCCGACCTGGAGCGAATCGATCGCGCCCGAAAGTCAATGACCGCCTACAAACCGGTTTCCTTCGATCAGTATCGACAGGCCAAATAGCGGCGGCTTTCATGCCCCTGTTTTTCCGGTATAATGTCGTCTGATCGCTAATGTCAATCAACACAGGAGGATAGGATTATGCCGCGCCATGAGTATCGGTTCGTAATGTTACGCCGGATATTGCTCCAGTTAATATCTTTTTCGATTATTTTCATTGCACTTGCCAGCCAATCGGTTGGCCAGGTGACCGTCGAAAAATCGCCCAACGGGGCAATTGTGAAGATCGACGGCCAACTTTTCACCGAATACTTGATCGATTCCGGAGGCAAGCCGATCTTGTGGCCCATCATCGGCCCCACTGGCAAACCCATGACCCGGGCCTATCCCATGACAAAAGACGACCCAAAGGAGAAAACCGACCACCCACACCATCGCTCGCTGTGGTTTACGCATGGGATTGTAAACGGCATTGATTTCTGGACCGAAAAAAAGGGCAATGGCACCACAAAACACCGCGATTTCGCCAAACTGGAAAGCGGCAAAACCGGCCTGATCGTTGCCACGAACGACTGGCTCGCCTCCGATGGAAGTCGCCTATGCCAAGATCAGCGCACCCTGCGCTTCGGCGCCGACACGGATTGCCGCTGGATCGACTTCGACATAACCATCCAAGCCTTGGATAAGCCTGTAACCTTCGGCGACACAAAAGAAGGCACTTTCGGGCTGCGACTGGCCGAAAGCCTTACCGTGGACGCCAAACAAGGCGGGCAAATCGTCAACAGCAACGGACTCCTGGATAATGAAACTTGGGGGAAGGCTGCCGATTGGGTCGATTGTCACGGTCCCCTGGACGGCCAAACGGTTGGGATCGCCATCCTCAATCACCCCGGTAGTATCGGCTTTCCCACATATTGGCATGTCCGCACTTATGGCCTGTTCGCCGCAAATCCTTTCGGATTGAGAGACTTCAGCGGCGACAAGAAAAAAAACGGCTCTTATACGATCCCACCCGGAGAACGAATTACGCTGCGTTATCGAGTGCTCTTTCATCGCGGCGATGAAAAGGTCGGCAAAGTGGCCGAGGCATTTTCGAGCTATGCCAAACAGGAAGATTAGGAAATATACTTTATATGTAAATCGCGATTTTATAGGCAATCCGAGGACTTTAATAAAAAGTTCTTTTAGGCCGCACCTCTGCTCGTATTATCAACGTATCCGATTGACATCTTGCAACTTAGCAATACAAGCTAAGTAGTTTCCTTAATGTCCAAGTTGAAAAGCTTTTAATCCTAAAGCGAATTTATCGCTCTAAATTGCCGATAGCTTCCAGTATCGGTATTCAACCTAATTTATCTCACCTGTTTGGAGGCCAATATCTTTCTCAGTCTCCATGTATATCCAGGAGTATATAACCAGATATGTTTACTCGTTTTTACCAAATTGACAACGTGAACGATCTTCGGGAATATATCAACATCACCCTATGTGAGTATTATGAACTTCAAAACGGGGCCTTCCAAATGACAGAGCAGGTATTAGTTCGGGCAGGTAAACCATGCGGGATTTACTTTTGTTTGAACGGCCCCCGCGCGGTTCGGTTTTCCGCCATTTGGGAAACCGACCGTAATCAAATCCTGTTCTACGGCCCTCAAGGCGAACGTTTCTTGAAGACCCAATTGTTAGAATCCCCCCCATTAGAGTCCGCTGCCGCATAATCCGCAAACACTGAAATCACGCCGCGCAGAAACATGAAAAATAACTTGAAATACAAAGGCAACCCAGACCAGACATCGCAGCCTTAAATCCGTGTCGAGCCGGCTGCTAAAAAAACGTCGGCTTGACATGCAAGCAATCATAATATACATTCATACAGTATCATACCGACACGGAGGTTATAATGCTTGTCCTTACCCGACGAGAAAGCGAGCGGATAAAGCTCGGTAATTCCATAGTTTTAACGGTGATACGCGTATCCGGAGATCGCGTAAGGTTGGGAATCGAAGCGCCGCCGGACGTGTTGGTATTGCGCGAAGAACTGCAAACGCAGCAGCCTGCCACGGCCCTACCCGTACCTTCCACAATTTGACCCGGTCTGGAATAGCCCGCCATGTTGGGGTATGGGAGTTTCTATCAAAACCGATGCTACATTATCCCGGCATGAGATTTTAGCTGCCGGGAAGGGGTCGTTCTTGGAAAATCGATGGTTTTGCTAGAGTCCTTTAAAAGGGCCCGCTGTTTACGCTTGCGATTTAAAGCTTATTGCGCGGACGAACTGCACCGGTCAGGCCGCTGTAATCCGACCTGTCTTCCGGATGCCATAACGGCTCGCCCCGCAAAACTCGTTGCGCCAACACGTCTAACTTTGCCCTCGAGCCGGCAGGCGCATCGGTGGCATTGAAACCACCATTCACCACCGGCGCAAAGTCCTCGTCGTGACCGCACTCCAAAATCGCTTCAAACACATTACGCATGGAAATTATACTCCATCGAATAACTGAACTATGTAAATATCCAGCCCGCCTTAACTCGTCACCGCGATATGGTCGCAAGTGAAGGCTGGACTCGTCCCCGAGGCGCCATAGGTGTCGGATCTTGGTGGGTATGGGGACCATCCGATTGGCAGGATGGCGCACATCATTATTAAAACATTTAATTATTCACGTTATGACTGCAAAGTCAAGGAAATTCTTTTTAAAAAATACATATCAAAGTTATGTTTTTTAAAATCCCTTTTTGGATCACCCTATCCTTTAAAAAAATGGTTAATCTACATTGACTTTGTGGCCCATTAAATCCAGAAACTCATTATTTTATTTTCGTACGCAGACAGCCTTTCTTGTGTTCGCTAAGTTTGGATTTTTTTTCGAATATGCCTGATACCCCCCCTATGAAATGCCTACAAACCACCGTCATGAATACACGGAGGGCCTGTACAGAATTATGTTCAATACTCAATTGCATTTAGGTTCTATGGGAACCTTGAACATAAACGAGATCAATCATTCGATTCTCGGCCAGCCATAGATAGGCAGCGAAAAGTTGTTTTTTTCCGCAAAGAAGCAAAAAATCCGGCAAGAAATACCCCCCGATCCAGCGAATCGAGGGATCTTATCCCAATAGCCTGCCGCCTAGTCCGGATTAGTGAATATTTTCGTGCCGCCCAAATACCATCCGGCCGGCGCTGGTCTGAAGCACGCTGGTAACCGCGACATTGATGTTTTCGTTGATAAACTCTCGGCCGCCTTCAATCACCACCATGGTTCCGTCTTCCAGGTAACCCACGCCTTGCCCGGGTTCTTCGCCGGCCTTGATAATGCGAACCTGGATATGTTCGCCCGGTAAAAACACCGGTTTTAGGGCGTTGGCCAGGTCGTTGAAATTGATAACCGGCACGCCTTGCAATTTGGCGATTTTATTGAGGTTGTAATCGTTGGTGATCAGTTTTCCCCCCAAATGTTTGGCCAGGGCAATCAGTTTCAGGTCCACGGTCTGGTCGGCAAACTCGGGCAATTCCCGGTCGTATATTTCCATGTCTATGTTAGTATTGGCCCGCATGCGGTTGAGGATATCCAATCCGCGCCTGCCCCGCCCGCGGCGGAGCCGATCGGAACTGTCGGCTATGGCCTGCAATTCGCCGATAACAAACTTGGGCATGATCAGTTTGCCGTCGATGACATCGGTTTCCACCACGTCCGCGATCCGCCCGTCGATGATCACGCTGGTGTCCATAATGCACGGTTTAAGCCCCTTGACCTCTTTGGAAAACTCCACATAAGGTATGATAAACCGGAAATCATTCCTGGTTTGGATCAACAAGCTGATACAGCTATAGCACACCACAAGCCCCAGCAGCAACTGTACGGGGTCGCGGAGTTTATTCATCAGCTCATATTGCCAGACAGGGACCAATGCCAGGTTTAACACGTAGGTCATAAACAAACCTACTATCAATCCAAAATATATGGCCGTGATCGCATCCAGCCTTTTTTTCCGGTTGAATATATCCAATCCGATCACAACCATCGCGAATACCATCATCCCCCCGAATACCACCCATCCCATTGATTCCGAATCGGCGGGAAAAATATGTTTTTGGATCCCGGTTTGAATAAACACCGCATCAGCCCTTAGCCCTTTGCAGGTATAATGATCCCCTTTTCATAAAATATCATTTTAAGCATACAGTCCCAATAGTGGAAGGGATATCCCCCCTTTTCTCGCGACTTGTTACAGGGAACAATAAGATCCATGAATGACACAAATGCGGATATATCATCGGCACTCGAAGCATTGAAAACCGCCGGCCGGGAGGGAAAACTCTCGCCCGCCGCGGTCAAAAATATCCGTAAATGGCTTACCGAGCCGTACTTGGCCGAGTACGCCCCACTGGTCGCCCAGCACATATCGGCCGGCCGTTGGAAGGAACTCGACGACGCCTTTTGGACCGTAATTCCCTTCGGCACCGGCGGGCGCCGCGGCCGGATGTACCCTATCGGTTGTAACGCCATTAACGATCGTACCATCGGCGAATCGGCCCAGGGGCTGGCCGACTACGTACAACAGCAGGTAAAAAAACGCCCCCTTTCCTGCGCCATCGCATACGACACCCGCCATCAATCCAGGCATTTCGCCGAACTCTGCGCCGAGATCATGTCTGCCGCCGGCTTTACAGTATATTTCCTCGACGGATACCGCAGCACGCCCGAACTGTCCTTTGCCGTGCGATATAAAAAGTGCGATTGCGGCATTATAATCACCGCCAGTCACAATCCGCCCTCCGATAATGCGGTGAAGGTCTATTGGTCCACCGGCGGGCAGCTTTTACACCCCCACGATACGGCCTCCATCCACTGCATGCAGAAGGTAACTGGCATCCAGCGCGTTCCCTTTTCCGAAGGTCTTTCGTCCGGCAAGATCGTTTATTGCCAGGAGGAAGTCGATCCGGCCTACATTTCAGCCGTGTTAAAGCAGAGCATTGCCGGCCCCAGGGAGCTGAAGATCATTTATTCGCCTCTGCATGGCGTAGGGGCCTCGGCCGTCTGCCCAGTCTTGGAACAGGCCGGATTCAAGGACGTCGAGGTCTTTGCCCCGCATGCCGCGCCCGACGGCGATTTCCCCAATATCCCCAAGCACATTGCCAATCCAGAAAACGCCGCTGTTTTCGATGCCATGATCGAGTGTGCCAAAGAGATCGGGGCCGATCTGATCCTGGCCACCGACCCCGATTGCGACCGGCTTGGTTGCGCCATCCCCAAATCACAGGCCCCCAACGCCCCCTGGGTAACGCTTACCGGCAACCAGATCGGCTCGCTCTTGGCAGAGTTCTTGCTCAATTTTATGAAAGTAGCCGGTCATCTTACCACCGGGCATTACATCGTAAAAACCCTGGTCACAACCGAGTTGATGCGCCGCATAGCCGACTTCTACGGGGTGCACACCTACGGCAATCTCCTGGTGGGATTCAAATACATCGGCGGCGAAATGGACTACCGCGGCCCGGAACGCTTCGTCCTGGGGGCCGAGGAATCGTACGGCTTCCTGATCGGCGACCACGCCCGCGATAAGGATGCCCCCGTGGCTTCGCTACTTTTGGCCGAATTGGCGGCCCGGGCAAAGGCCGAAGGCGAAACCCTGTACCAAAAACTCGACGACCTGTTCCGCCAACACGGCTGCCACAGCGAAAGCCAATTAAACGTGCAAATGCCCGGCGAAAAAGGCATGGAAGACATGGCCGCCTTGATGGCCAAATTCCACAGTACCCCCCCGAAGAGTGTCGCCAGCCTGAATCTTGTCCAAACCCGCGATTATCTCACCCGCAAGATCATCGCCCCGGACGGCGCATCCAAACGCCTTGACGGCCCCAAGGGCGACCTGGTGATCCTCGATCTGGAAGGCGGCAATTACGTGGCCGTCCGTCCCTCGGGCACCGAACCCAAGGTGAAATTCTACATGTTCGCCTTCGACCTGCCCGATCCCTCCGCCGACCTCGATGCCGTCAAATTCGCCCAAGCCAAACGCCTGAAGGCCATGGAAGCCGATCTAAAGGTCTTTTCCGGAGTGTAAATGTTGTCGCAACAGCTCAATTTCGTGTATAATTCTTATGTTGGGAGCAAGTGGAAGTGCCCGAAATTAGTAGATTTTATGGGATTATTATTAGAATGTATGCCGAGTTTGGCGAGCCTCACCACTTGCCTCACTTTCACGCATACTATCAGGAGGATGTGGCTATTTTCCGGCTATCGCCAATAGAATTTCTTTCCGGCGGATTACCAAACCGACAGAGACGTTTGGTTGAAGCCTGGGCGGAACTCCACGAACAAGAATTGATAAACGATTGGGAACGCTTACATTCCGGTCAAAAACCGCTTCCAATCAAGCCTTTGATCTAAGGTGTAAATATGGTCCATAGCATACATAAAGTGACCACTTTTCAGATCATTGGGCCTTTTTCTTTACTGGTGCGATTTGAAGACGCCACCGAGCAAAGCATCGATTTTTCGCCAGTGTTGTTTGGCGACCTTTTCGGGCCATTGCAAGATATATCCTTGTTCAATCAAGTGCGGATCGATCCCGAAGTCCATACTCTGGTATGGCCGAATGGCGCCGATTTTGATCCGGCAACGCTCCACGATTGGCCCCGTTGTGCGGAAGAATTTGCCCTGCGAATGAAGCAATGTCAAACCGCTTCTATCTGACGCATGCCGTTCTAGCGTCATTTCGCCAAGATTTTGAAACTTATGTGTTTCACGTGACACATCCATTGCAAATTGCCCGTTCCACGTGGAACGTGCGTCTTATCATGGCTCAATTACGTCAATACCCGGCCCTTGCTCATTAAATAAATCCATACTTCGCATATTGGACTACTTCCGAAATAATCGAGAGAGTGAATTCATATCCGATCAGGAACAGGCCGAGCCAATGCAGCCGATCGCGGAAGGAATAGTTTTTCCGATCAAGGGCAATTGTCACGATCAAGACAAGTAATACAACAATTTCCAAGGGCAGTATTATCCCTGTAAAAGAAAAATGCATCCAGATCCGCATTCCTTGATCGAAATACAACAATCCCGTTGCCGCTTCGAATAAAGCCAATGCTCCGAATAATACTTTCCATGAAATGGCCTCTTGTAAAAAGTAAATTAACAGGGCATAGGCCAGCACAAGCAAAAACCTCTCATAACCCATCAAAATCGATGGGAGACTGCTCCCATGGGAATTGCCTTCCAGCCCGAAATAAAAGATTCCCCACAAAAAGAATGCCAGGATCGTGGCTATGCTTTCGAATATCAAAATCCAATGGCCTGGTTGGAAACGTCCTGGAATTCCGCGGATCTTGCCGGCAAGCAATATCAGCAGTCCAACCAAAGACGCCGCGGTTACCATATTTCTGATGACTTGTAATCCTTTCCAAATAATCATTATGCCGGAATGATCCGGTCTCGGATTCCGCATATCTAGGAGGGTGTAAAAAATAATCAACCCTGTTGAAAAGGCAATAAAAGCCAATAGATGAACTATGCCCAAACGGGGCGGGCGGAAATAAATTAAGGACTTCGAGCAGTAATCGTAGTATCTGCCGCCGGAAGTAGCTGAAACCGGTAGATCGCCGGACGATTCGCCTGGGATGGGATTGCCGGAGGTTTGAGGATCGGCATCGGGCATGCCGTGGATTATGGCCTAATCAGTGTGTCGGGACAAGTAGCGCTCCCATCAACACCACAGGAAAGTCAGAGCCGGGAGAAAGGTCAGAGCCGCAAGAAAGGTCAGAGCCGGGGCGTGTCGCCCCGGTTTTTCCGGGCCGACACGGCCCGGCTCCGAAAAGTGTTCTATTTACTTGTTCCCATGCTCCGGCGTGGGAACAAGAGAAGAGGATGGGGCGGTTCCACGTGAAACCGCTTTAACCAGCCGGCTATTCCAGCGGATTGAGCACAAGACCGCTTAGGAGCTTGGGATAGAAATACGTGCTTTTAGCCGGCATGCGTTCGCCGTGCAGACTTATCTGGCGGACGTGATCGACCGTGGCCGGCATGACCAGGGCGGCCAGGGGATACTCGCCCGTTTTCAGCTCAGCCACCACCTCTTCGACCAGGTGCACGTAAGTCGGCTTAGGCAGATCGGCACAGCCCAGCCGGTCGGCCACGATCAGCCGATGCAGCACGGCCACGCCCAATTGCCGCCACTCCTCGTTATGGTCTTCAGCCACCTCGGCCATGCGGGCCTGGCCGGCCGGAGTTAAGGTAGCGATGGTCCAGCGGTTGTCCTTGCGCGTGAAAAGCCCTACGGCCCCCTGATTGCCGCCGGTTTCGATCTCATCCCAAACTTGGGGGGCAAAATCCGGGCCTTCGCCCACCGCGCGGCAGGTAAAACAATCGCCCAGTTTCGCCGCTAATTCGCCGCCGGTCATATCAGGCACGCCGCGGAACAGCCGGTGCGTGGGCAGGACTATCAAACCCGGATCTTCCATGGCCACGAACATCATCAGCGTGTAATTGGCCGGATGCGTGGCCGAAAGAATCCCGCTGTCGTACACCTGATCGCGATATTTACAAGAAGTTTCATAGCGGTGATGGCCGTCGGCTATGAAGACCGGCTTTGACCCCATAAGCGATGACAGGGCCGAAATCACGGAAACATCGGTCACCGGCCAGAGCCGATGCACTACGCCCTGCTTATCCACGGCTTGAAGCGGCGTCTTCCCGGCCACGGCCTGATCCAGCAGCTTTTCGGCTTCTTTATCGGGATCCGGATACAGCCCGAATATGGGACTGAGGTTCATCTTGGTAACGGCCATCAACATCAGCCGGTCGAGTTTTGGGCCGGGCATGGTTTCTTCATGGGGAAATACCTGCCCTTCGCCGAAGTGCGAAACCCGCTGCCGCGCCAAGAATCCCCGCCGCGTGTAGGTCGTGCCGGCATAGCTGAAATCCTGGTAATACACGTACACGGCCGGATCGCCCTCGGTGAACAGCACCCCTTCGCCCAGCCATTTTTTCAAAAACCGCCCTGCCCGGGTGTAACGGTTGTTCTGCTCGTCGTCGTCGCCCGGCTCGATGCGGTTCAGATCGACCTTCACAAAGTTGCAGGGATGCTTTTTATATAGTTCATCCTGATATTCCGGACCTATGACGTCGTAAGGCGGCGAGACCACGTCGCTTAACGAGCCCACGCGACCAAGGTTGTAACGAACTCCGCGGAAAGCTTGAATTTCTGGCATGGTAGCAATGATAGCAAATTATGTTTAAAAAAGTAAATTGTTTATTGACAATCAAGTAATAAATGTCGCGTTTTTCCCATCAGAGCCGGGCCGTGTCGGCCCGGAATAACCGAGGCGACACGCCCCGGCTCTGACTTTTCATGCAACATTATTTTTCTTAGATCCACTAGCCGAGGCACTTGTGCCGCGCGAGTATTCTCCGGATCACTGGATATCAAAACATTGTAAATGGTTCATGTCTAATTTGATCTTTTATCACCCCGGTCGATCAGTTCCCCCAGCGCCCGGGGTGAAATTTCGGCCAATGACTTTACCACCAGGTCGGCCGCGGCCAGTTCTTCCCGGGTCCGTCCAGTGCTGACCAGACCCACTGCTGCCATTCCGGCAGCCTGCGCCGCCGCTATCCCTGGTTGGGCATCTTCAATTACAACGCATCGCGACGGCGGCACGCCCAACCGCTCGGCGGCAAGCAGAAAAACCTGCGGGTCGGGCTTGCCCCGGGTGACATCCATTCCGGTTACGATGGCACTGAACAAGTCGCCTTTGCCAAGCCGATCCAAGATCAACTCCACGTTTTCCGGCGGGCCGGACGAGCCCACGGCCAACCTCCAATCGGCGATGAATAGATCGGTGAGCAGTTTGTGAACGCCCGGCATGGCGGGAAAATCCTTGCCGATGATTTCCCTGAAGGCCGCCTCTTTTTCCGCGTCCAGGGCGGCTATTTGAGCGTCGTCGTATCGGCCCTGACCCCAAAAATGCGCGATGATCTCCCGGCTCGTGCGTCCAAAGGTAGGGGCGAACTCCGCTTCGGTAAAGCTCAGCCCGGCTCGCTCGGCCATCATCAGCCAACTTTGAAAATGCGCATGATACGTGTCGACCAAGACGCCGTCCATGTCGAAGATCGCCGCATAGATGTGAGTCATGGGCATTGCCGATATTCAAAATCGGGGTTCTCAGGATTTCTAGTTTCCATCGCGGAAAGTGCCCTTAGCTGTTGTCCACGTGCTTGCACGCACGCGATAGATAGGAATATCAGTAAAACCGCAGCGAATGTCAAGCACTGCCCATAAGTTGTAATAAATACCTCGGACATCTCATAATGGTTTTTTCCAGATATTTGACTAAATCCGCCTTGATGTCGATCTGTCGTATTCCACCTCTTAGCAGATCAATTAAACGGATTCTGCCGATCGTATCAGGAATAAAGTTTTAAACGTACTCGATGGAATGTTCAATCAATTGCTATTTATGTCCTTGGGCATAAACTTGAATTGAAGGATCAATTAACTCAAAACCAGGCGGGGCCATGATATCGTCGTTTGTAAGAATTCTGCTATTCCTGAAAACCACGGACGGTCCCACTGCCGTGGAGTATGGGGTGATTTTAGCATTGATCTTCCTGGTTTGCATTTCCGCCGTCGTAATGCTGGGCAATTCGACGAAATCCAGCTTTCAACACTCCAGCGATCAAATCCAGTCTTCCTTCAACCAGGGCAATTAGCGGGCAAATTGCTTCTTATTCTCCCCCTTTCTTTTCCGCTTGGCTTGCGATATTCTGGGGGCATTACAGATGATATTCATGCATTTTATTGATGTTTGCTTAGATAATGGTCCGACAATACAACTTTTTTGTTGTATTTTCCGGCCTCACGATGGTCGGCCTCGAATCATTCGCCATGCAAACGTCAATAGATCGTCTTCAGATTCATATTTCGCCCGCCGTGGATACGCCGCGGGCGAAGTGGCAAAATATTTCTCCCGCCCCCGGGTGTATTCACCCGCGGCTTAACATGAAAAAATCATGGCCGATCTCATTCGCCAGGAAATCGCCGCTACCGCGTCCACGATAGTGGTCAAAGTTGGCACCCGTGTTTTGACCCAGGCCGACGGTCAACTCGACCAACAGCGAATCGACAACCTGGCCGAACAGATTCACCAGGTGATGGATACGGGGCGCAAAGTAGTGCTGGTAAGCTCCGGGGCCGTGGGGGCAGGCATGGGCCGGCTGGGGCTCAAAACCCGCCCCGCCGATCTGGCCCGTCTCCAGGCCGTGGCAGCCGTGGGTCAAAGCGTGCTCATCGAATCTTATGAACGGGCCCTGCTAAAACATGGCCGGCATGCCGCCCAAATACTCCTTACCGCCGAAGACATGGAACATCGCATCCGCTACCTCAACGCCCGCAATACCCTGCTTTCGCTCTTGGAACTCGGGGCGGTCCCAATCATTAACGAAAACGATACCGTGGCCGTCGAGGAGTTGCAAACCGCCTTTGGCGATAACGATCGACTCGCGGCAATGATCACCAACCTTATCCTTGCCCCATTATTAGTCTTGCTCTCGGACGTTGAAGGACTTTACGACGGCGATCCCAAGTCGCCCGGTAGCAAGGTAATTGCAACGGTTGATTGCCTGGATGACTCAATTTTCAGCTTGGTACGCGATAAGCTGGGTGGACTAAGTAAAGGAGGCATGGCAAGCAAACTGGAGGCTGCTCGATTGGCCACCACAGGCGGCGAAAATGTAATCATTGCCCATGGCCGCTCACCCGACGTCCTGCCCCGCATCCTGGCCGGTGAAAGTGTGGGCACTTTGTTCCTGGCCCAAGGCCAGACCGTGGCCGCCCGAAAACGCTGGATCGGGCTGACGGTCAAGCCTCGCGGCAGACTGTTTCTCGATGCCGGCGCCTGCGCGGCCATCGAAAAACGAGGCAAAAGCCTATTGGCCATCGGCGTGGTGAACGTCGCAGGTGATTTCATCAAGGGAGACGTCGTGGCCCTTAGAGACCCGGATGACCGGGAATTCGCCCGCGGACTGACCAATTACAGCGCCGAAGATATCCTCCGCATCAAGGGATTAAAAACCAATCAGATTGCCCAAATTCTCGGCCATCGCCCCTACGATGAGATCATCCATCGAGACAATATGGTGGTAACAAGGGGAAGGATGAGGGATAAGGGATTAGAGATGCGAGATGAAAAATGAAGTGAGCCGTGGGCAGTGGACAGTGTACAGTGTATAAACGAAGGTCGGATAATTTATTGCCCGGTGTAGAAATTTGTCAGATTTCGCAAGTTCAAGCGATTCAAATAGTTGTGAATATTTTATCCGTGCGTTTTATTACATTCATCCTTCATCCCTCATCCTTCATCCTTCCCCTTGACTCTATACGCCTGTATATTGTACAATTATCCAGAGCCTACCACTAATCCTTTTGCTAAACCTTGAAAAACTGAGGAAAAAATGGACATATTTGAAAATTTAACCGAACGTCAGCAGGCCGTATACGAATTCATTCGCGATAAAATCCGCAACCGGGGATACGGTCCCACTGTCCGGGAAATCGGCACGGAGTTCGATATCAATTCCCCCAACGGTGTGGTGTGCCACCTCAAGGCCCTGGAAAAAAAGGGGGCCATCAAACGCGAGCAAAACCTGTCCCGGGCCATCCAATTGGCCGCCGAACCCATTGAAGAGCGCGGCCTGCCCTTGGCCGGGCAAATTGCCGCCGGCGTGCTCCACGAGGCCGTCGAACAATCGGAACGCGTCGATTTCGACGAGATGTTCGATCCCAAAAATAAAAATCTCTTCGTTCTCCAAGTCAGGGGCGACTCGATGATCGAGGATCAAATCTCCGACGGCGACTACGTGGTGATCCAAAAGCAACGCACCGCCCGCAAAGGCCAGATCGTGGTGGCCATGACCGACGAAGGCGAAGCCACGCTAAAACGCTGGTTTCCCGAAAAAAACCGCATCCGCCTGGAACCCGCTAACTCCTCGATGAAACCCATCTACGTCAAAAACGCCAAAGTCCTCGGCGCAGTCGTCGGCGTGGTGCGCAAGGTGTGATAATTTGAGTGGAGTCTGAGTATGAAACCCCGCTTTTATGTTGACACTTCGATACTCGGCGGCTGTTTCGATCAGGAGTTTTCCGAAGCAAGTTTGGCTTTAATCGAAAAGTTGCGCAAGGACGAGATTATCTTTGTTATCTCAGATTTATTGGTGGATGAGCTAACCGATGCGCCCGAGAATGTCCGTTCCCTTTTGGAATCATTATCGAGTCATTCCACAGAGAGGCTTGCTTATTCTCCTGAAGCAACACAACTTAGAGATGCTTATCTGCAATCAAAGGTAGTTGGGCCTGCTTCCAAGGACGATGCCCATCATGTTGCTCTAGCAACTATAGCTATAGTAGATTGTATTATCAGTTGGAATTTTAAACATATCGTGCATTTTGAAAAAATTCGGGCGTTCAACTCAGTTAATCTTGCTTTAGGCTATCGTTTAATTGACATTCGTTCCCCCTGGGAGGTTGTCTAATGAAAAAAAATAAAAGCTTTGATTGCGTGCAGATGAAAAATGAGTTACAAGCGCGCATGGCGAAAAAATACGAAGGTCTCAGCGATGAAGAAATAGCCCGCCGCCGCCGGGAATGGCTGGACAACTCTGACGATCCTCTAGCCAAGTGGTGGAGATCACTTCCTGCCCCTAAATCCTCGGCATCTAAGAGATTGTAACGAACCTTCATTCAATACCGGTAATAATCCGGCTTGAACGGCCCGCTTGCGGATATGCCCAAATATTCGGCCTGCTGGGGCGTTAGTTTGCTAAGCTTCACGCCGAGTTGTTCCAAATGCAGCCGGGCGACTTCTTCATCGAGTTTTTTGGGCAGCACGTGCACGCCCAGGGGATATTTTTCCGGCTCGGTCCACAAGGCAATTTGGGCCAATACCTGGTTGGTAAACGAATTCGACATCACAAACGACGGATGGCCCGTGGCACAGCCCAAATTCACCAGCCGGCCTTCGGCCAGAAGAATGATCGAATGCCCGTCCGGGAAGGTGTATCGATCGACCAAAGGCTTGATATTCGTTTTCTTCACGTCTTTTCGGCCGTTGAGCCAGGCCACGTCGATCTCCAAGTCGAAATGCCCGATGTTGCAGACAATGGCGTCGTTGGGCATTTTTTCCATGTGCTTGCCCAGGATCACGTCGCGGCATCCTGTGGCGGTGACGAATATATTGCCCCGCGAGGCCGCGTCTTCCATGGTCGTGACTTCATAACCTTCCATGGCCGCCTGCAATGCGCAGATCGGATCGATCTCGGTCACAAGCACCCGCGCCCCATAGGCACGCATCGAATGCACGCAGCCCTTGCCCACGTCGCCGTAACCGCAAATCACCACTACCTTTCCGGCCACCATAATGTCCGTGGCCCGCTTGATCCCGTCGGCCAGCGACTCGCGGCACCCGTAAAGGTTGTCGAATTTGCTCTTGGTCACCGAATCGTTGACGTTGATGGCCGGAATGGCCAACTCCCCGCGCTCGTGCATCTGATACAGACGGTGCACGCCTGTAGTGGTCTCCTCCGACAGCCCTCGAATGCCGGGCAGCAGGTGGCGGTACTTTTCGCCGTGGACCATTGCCGTTAGGTCGCCGCCGTCGTCGATGATCAAATTCAACTGGTTTCCGTCGGGCAAATACAGCGTTTGCTCGACACACCAGTCGTATTCCTTGTCGGTTTCGCCCTTCCAGGCATAGACGGGAATGCCCATTTTTGCGATGGCCGCCGCGGCATGATCCTGCGTGGAAAACTTGTTGCAACTGCTCCAAGTGACTTCGGCGCCGAGTTTCGTTAAGGTTTCGATAAGCACGGCCGTTTGAATGGTCATGTGCAAACACCCGGCGATCCGCGCCCCGGTAAGCGGCTTGCTGGCCCCGTATTTTTTCCTAAGAGCCATCAGGCCGGGCATCTCGTTTTCGGCCAACATGATTTCCTTGCGTCCCCATTCGGCCAGGGAAATATCGGCTACTTTGTAAGGTATCTTTACGGCAACCTGTGTCATGGCTATTCCTCGCGTTTTTCAGATTCAAACAATTATTCAGCTTATGATATATGCTAACTCATTGCTTGACAAGAGGATGAGTTGATTTGTCTTATTCATAAAGCCGCAACCGGTGGTCGTGCAAAAATGCTTACCTGTAAAGCCGCGATCAGTGATCGCGCAAAAATGCTTATGTGTAAAGCCGCGATCAGTGATCGCGCTTATAGGTTATTGTTTACAAAGGCCTTGCGAGCGGCTTTAGCAAAAGCAATCACTGCCGCCGGATCTTTTCGGCCCGGGCTGGATTCCACACCGCTGGCTGTATCTACCGCCGCGGGCCGGACCTGATCGATGGCCTGGGCTACATTCCACTGTGTCAGTCCACCGGCCAATACCAGCGGCGGGACATCTTCATGGCATGGATATTGCGCACAGACAGTCCAGTTTGCGGTTTCGCCGCTTCCACCATATACTCCCTTGGAAAAGGCATCGATCATAACGAGTTTTGGCACGCATCCGAGTCGCTTACAGGTTTCCAAATAAGTGAATATGGGCTGCAAACCTTCCGGCCCCAATCGAAACGCCCGCATTACAGGCCTGTTGCCCAATTGGGTGATATATTCCGGAGTCTCATCTCCGTGAAGTTGGATTAAATCAAGATCAATCTCATCAAAGGTCTGACAAATTTCTTTTGCTTCGGCATTAACAAAGACCCCGACTTTTACGATTTCCCGCGGTAAAACATCGCGGATTTGCCGGACCGCAGACGGGGTGATGAAACGCGGACTCGCCGGGTAAAAATTCAGTCCCACCGCGTCCGCGCCGGCTTGGACCGCGCTTTGTGCGTCGCTAACGTTCGTGATGCCGCAAATTTTTATTCGGAACATGAAAACAACAATCTGCTTTGCCTTCTTTAATCGCGTATAAATATAAAACAGGCGCCATTGATAGAATATGCTAATCTTACCGATTTTGCCAGAGAGATTCACTGCATTGAAGCTATTCCATGTAGACGGACGATGTCGATTATAGGATATATTATGCGCACGCTGATGGATTGCTTGAAGGGCAAACAGACCATCTTCTTTTCGTGAGAGAGTCCATGATGGCTATTAATGAATCAACCGCACTTATAGTCCGGCCGCGATCACTATGGCGCCGACATTTGCTGCTTTCCCTGGTTGCCTTTGGATTGACCGCGGAGGTTGTTTTTTTTATCTCACAAAATGCCTGGAAAAAATCCAACGCGATAAATGGTTCCAAGGCCATTGCCATTATGCAGTACAAGCCGGCCGATAATCGGACGAATTTCTCGATTAGCCCCGTTTTTAGCCCATCCTTAAATCTTAATAATATCAAAACCCGCATTTTGTCGCCGTCGTTTATACGGCAGGCTTTAGGCGACGGCGGGATTGGCGCCTCGCCGCCCGCCAAAGACAACGCCCCAACGGCATCGTTCATCTACGGGGAACAATTGCTGCGAGGATTGAGCGTTCGCACCGGGCCGGGGACGGTTTCAGGTGAAAATCAAATAATCCTGGAATTATCGCTTACCCGGTCTCCAAACGCGGCTGAAATCGCCCGGGCGTTGGCCGACCGGTTTGTTCGCGAATACCGAACATTTTGGGCGGCTGAAACCCAAAAGGCCTGTCTAGCCGCTTCGTCTCAGGCTGAACAGGCCGAGCAAGCCCGTCACGAAGCCGCGGAAAAGCTCCAGGTGTTTGAAGATAATGTCTTAAAACAAGAAAAATCATCGCCCCAGCAGCCGTCGCTCACTCCAACCGATCGACAACCCGCCCCTAAAATTCCCGATAATCCGGCTTGGATCGAACTCGATCGCAAACTCGCGTCCCTGCGGCAACGGGAAGCGGCAATGCTCGTAAATAAAACGCCCCTGCATCCGGATGTCCAAAATATCCGCGCGCAGATCGCCGATTTCCAGCGGCAAATCGACTCCGCGCCGAGCTTTGCCGCTGAAACTTCGACGAATAATCCCACGCAAGATATCGATTCC
>JBEKSO010000063.1:0-13043 GCA_049516935.1 Thermoguttaceae bacterium | reverse complement strand
AGCGTTTATGTATCCTTGTTTCTCGCCTGCCATGCAACGGGAAAAGGAAGCGGATTGCCGCTCGCTACGCTACGCTTCCCTATCGTGCATGGCAAATTCCACTGTCCAAAGACACCTCACCGAACGGGACGTCGAAATCCTCCAGGCACTTGACCGGTGCCCACTCACCGTGCGGCAAATCCTCAAGCTCAGCCAATCATTTCCCGGCATGACCTTCAAAAGCACCCGCAGCGTACAGGACCGCCTCCAAAAGCTCCGCCAGGCCGACTGGGTGCGCCGCTGGACGTATGCCACCGCCAGCCGCGTTGGTGCGCCCGACTATTACAGGCTCACACTTTTGGGATACCGCCTGCTTCATGGAGAAAACGCTCCCCCGCCTACGAAGAGATATTTCAACGAAGTCGGCATTGCCCGCCACCATCATACCCATAGTCTTGCCGAATTCATCGTGCACACTGTTGTCGGCGCTCTCCAGCGCAATGTTCAGATGAAATACTTTCGCCAGGAGAATAGTCTTCGTATTCAAGTGGGCCAGGAAACACTATTTCCTGATTGCGCCTTCGAACTGCATTGCACTGACGGACGGCAATTCAACTTCTTCGTGGAACTGGACAATGGGACTGAACGTATTCAATCTGTCAAAGATACGGACAGTTGGCTACGGAAGATTCACTTGTACGAGCAGTATCAAGACAAGGTATATCCGCATCGTTTCAGGTTGCTGGTTGTTGCCACTCGGAGCGTCGAACGTCTTCAACATATTCTCGCGGTTGCATCAGCCCATGTCCGGAATCCGCAGCGTTCGCTCCTCTACGCTGTTCACCTGGAAGAGTATTTGCTGGAGGCAGACCCCGTCGGAATCCCATGTTTCCGCGATCATCGAGGGACGGCGGTTGCGCTCATTTCCACACATGCCAGGCCAAGCAACACACAATTAGCTTCGATCAACTCCACATTCACTGGTAAACTCTCCTCCTTGCCGGTGGCCACTCACTCGTCGCCGCGAGAACCGCGATCGAGCGGACTCCCCTCTCCGACATCCTAAGCCCTCGGGAAAACGTCGAGATGGAGGTTGGGGATGAACCTCACACGACGCCCGACGAATCGGCCCCAAGAAGGTCCGAAACGCTTCCCGGATTGGGTTCACGGCGCCGCTGAGGTAGGCTTCGGCGGAACCCGCCCGAAAGGATTGAGACACGGTCCAGGGCGGGTTCTTTCAGGTATTGAGAGGCGATTTGCAGACCTCAAAAAACGACCATCGTTTTTCGGGCCACGCCGCTTTGGCCATGCCTTTGTTGAGATGCTTGCGGTCGATGTGGCCGACGCACGCAACCAAGATGCCGTTTCTGGCCCCGGTGGGGGCGACCGAGGCGTCTTGGCCACTCGCGTTTGGACACCGCGGACAATGTGAGCGACGTAGGTTAGCTGGCTTTCCGCCGTTCCGAGAAAACGGTGGTTCTCCAACGCCACCGAGAATCTGATTGCAGGGGGGCAGTGTGCCGCACCCCGCGGGAAATCTACGTTTTCTTGTCCCACACCCCCAGCCTTCGTATTCGAACTTCCCCGGCCGCATCTTTGTCGAGCGACAGTTTCGCGCCCGGAAACGCATAGCGGGCGGTGGATTGCTCCATTGTCCCAAAGTCCACTATTCTGCTACGACGCGTTAGTGCTGAGGCATGCGCAGGTACAACTTGTCAGTCTCTGGCGGCGATACCAGCGGTGACGCAGGCCTTGATATCTTGCCCCAGATCGCGCCGATCCCCGCCGCCACGATCGCGATCGCTTCGGTGATGAGGACCAGGAACACGATCGTCCCGCGCCAGTCGGTGCCGGCATCGTTTGCCAGACGCCATGTGCCCCCCAGGATCGCCGCGAACGTCAGGGCAACGGCTACAGCGCATGCGAGGAATTTCAGCAACGTCAAGATGAACGACACAATGGTCATCGGCCACGACGGCGTCTTCCCGCGGGCATGCAGGACGAGGTAGCCCCCGTGGCAGAGGTCTTGGCTGTAGTTGCACAAGGCTGCGCCCAAGGGCAACCACAACCAAAGTGGGCAGCCTGCCAAGGCCGTGCTGAGCCAGTGCCAAGAGAGTTGCCGCGCGGCGAACCATAAGCCCAATGTCAGGACAAGGAAATACAAGGGAATGAAACCCAGAGCATCCCGCCACAGCCCTTCTGCCAGGATCGTCCGCAGGGCGCGGGCCGCGGGCCCATCTTGGACGTTGGGATCCCACGGACCAGCCAGCGCGCTGCGCCACTGCTCGAAGCAATTCTCGACCTGAGTCGGCGTAGAGCAGAATTGCAGCCTTGTGACGGGCTTCAAATTGGCCGTAAACAGCGGCTCACGCACCCAGCGCAGCGCCCACAATCCGCAGGCTGCTCCAATCTGCAACAGCAGCAACAAGCCGCCTACGCAGGCCGCCCAGGACGGGAAGGAGATCGATGGCGCCATCGGGCCGGTCGCCAATAAACACCAACCCGCCAACGCGGCTAAGGCCAAGAGAATCAGCAGGCCTGTAACGAAGCGCATCGCGACCCGATACGCCGGTAGAGGCGGACGGGCCGAGCGTTCGTCGGCTATCTCTCGTCCCCCGAGGGCCAACCCCATGACCAGGCCGGAAGGCAGCGCCACGACCAGACCCAGAAGCAAGATCCAGAGCGAAGCCTTCACCGCCTCGAAGAGTGTGGGCGTCGCCAACCAGATCACGGCCAACTGGACGATGGCAAATCCGCCGCCCAATATAAAGAACACCACCCCGGTTGCGCGCAACCAACAGAGGCAGCCGCGCGCGGTCTTCCAGAAGGTCGTCCAGAAGAGACGATTGGATGTGAGGACCAACGAAAAAGCGACTTGCCCCTCCAGGCCGTCCACGAGAGTGAAGAGGGACGCCAAGCAGCCGAGGAACCAGAGAGGCAGCGGAGCGTGAAGCCCGACACAGACCACGCCGTCGAGCACTCTCAGCCCGAGCGCGGCCAGAGCACTCCACAAGACCAGGATCATGGCGGCCCATAGTGTGGAACCGGCGGCGATCCAGAAGTTCGAAGTGCTCGCCGCTGCAAACCACCGATAGGCGGACGGCGGGGCGTTCGCGATCGCGCCTAGCCCGTTCCCGTTGTCGGGTGGATTAACGCCGTCGAGCTTGCGCCGGGCATATTCGACCAGATTAGGCGGCGGATGCCTGTCAATCTGTCGCCAACTCGCCAGAACCGAATCGTCAAGCTCTTCGTAAATGTTCTTCAGCGAGAATCCGCCCGGCGGCTGGTGGGGCCCGCGGCTGGCCCTCAGTTCCGGCTCCGGATCGATGGTGCGATAGTGACGCTTGGCGCAGAGCAGATTCGCCCATACGCCGCAGCCAAATTCGGCGTAGGAATCCGAGGGGCGCGCCGTCGTGATGGAGGAAGCGTTGGGAACCGGATGGCACACCAGACCGCACTGACAGGCGCCTTCCAGAACCCAGCGAAATGGTCGTTGCGTCAGTTCGTTGTTCGCGTCGCCTCCGCCCACGTTGGAGTGGGCCCCGATGAACCAGCGCTGTTCAATCAACGGCGCCGGCCGCGGTGCCTGGGGCGCGTGGGGAATATAGTCCACGAACGGGGTATGCTGAAAATTGCTCCGCTGCTCATCGATCGCCAGTGCGTGCCGGCATTGTCCAATCAAGGTCGTGGCCAGGACGTTGTTGTGGAGCGCCAACCGGCTGGTCAGGCCGGGTATTGCCAGGGCGTCGAGTCCGATGGCGCCGACGGTGTCGTAAATGCCCAAGTAAGTTATGGGCACGCGTCGCGACCAGAGGACCAGCAGCGATTCGTCCTCGGTCAGAGTCGGCACCCGCTGGCCAGCTACGAGTTGATCCAGCGTCGGGCCCCGCGCCGCAGCCCTGCGGCCCTCTTCGGTCCAAGGATCGAACACCAACTCGTTGAGCCGGCGGATTCTCGGCCACTGTGGTCCGAGAAACTCCCAGTAGCTGCGGCGAACTTCGCGCAGCCGGCCTAGCAGGCAGTACTGGTCCCAGAGTTGGGTGACGGTCAAGGGCGCCGCGCGCTTCAAGAGGCCGCAGGAGGCGATGAAACCGACCAGCGAGCGAGCCGTGTACGCTCCGCGGCTGAAGCCGAAGACATAGATCTCATCCGCGGTACTGGGATCGCCGCCGTCGTCGTAATGGGCGACCAGCCAGTTGTAACCATCGCGGACGTTTTGCTCGAGGCGAATCCCAAAAGCCCCGCCACTGATGCGATCCAAGGGATTCGTGCCGACGCCGCGATGGTAATACTTCTCCTGAAAAAAGCTGCTTTGGCCGGCGGCCGAGGGGACGTACCCCTCCCAAACTAGGTTGTAATGCTGCAGCACATTCGTGGAATTGTCCTGCCGGTTCCAGGTGCCATCGAAGCAGACAACCAGCCGATTTCTGGTTCTCATCGCTGCACCTCACGTTTTCGTGGTACTCGGGAGTCGCGGACGATCGCCCGCGGCGCAGCACTAATGTAGCCATTCGGCGGCGTGGCGTCAATCTACTCCCTGGTGTCCCATTGCAACGACTCCCGCCGCCAGGTTGTTACACTTGCGGAATCGCTAGCGGCATCACCAGGCGCTGAATCCTTCGCTCGCGGCTGCCCGCCGGCCTGGCATTAGGTAGCGAGGACTGGCCGCGGGGCGCGCACCCCGCGTGCAAGGTGGATGGGGCGACCACTCGGAAGGCAACGAGGTCAGCCGAGTTACGACGCAGTTTCGTAACCGATCAGTGCAGAGCCGGGGCACGCGGTATCAAGCGTCGGCCGATATGACCGAAGCAGGTAATCTGCTGTCCTGCAAAACGTTCCTTATTCGCTGCCGAATGCGTCAGATTGCGATAGGACGTGTATGCCGGTTGCTGGCTTTCGTCGCGCCATAATGCCCGCTGGGGACGATCAACGACGCTTGACCCGGGAATAACATGAGCACAGGCTACGAGCCGATGGACTCCCCGCGATCGTCGCCCCGCTCCGCTGCCGCGAAGAAGAAGCCTGAGAGCGGAAAACAGCCGCTCCACCTACGACTTTACTTCCAGCGGCAGATGACCGAACTCGTGCAGCTTATCGGCTACCGCGACACGCCTTTGGACGAAATCGCGCCTCGTCTTGCCGCTCTCGACCAGCAGTACGGCCAAGAGATCATGGATGCCGCCAAGGAGGAACTGCTGGAAATCGTCACGACCGCGCGGACATTCGCGCGGCTCAAATCGGACGTCCGCCAGATCGCCCGTCAGATTCTTGGCGTTCCCCCTAACGAAACCTCGGCACCGCCGCCCGCTTCTTCATTGTCGTCACATGGCGTCACCGACGTGCGGACTGACCCCGCTCGACCGAACCCTCCCTCGCGCCCGCCGCCAGAGACAGGGCCTTCGCCCACGGAGAACGAGCGATATATGGCCACCTACGAAGCCCACGAAGAAACGCTCTATTGCTGCGATAGCCCGAAACTCAAGTGGTTCGGGGAAATCGATGACCTTTCCGTGGCCTGCGAGTCGTGCGGCTACGTCCTTTTCGCGCGCGACGAACTCATGCCCGACGGCGAGCCGCCGGGCATTTTGATCGAGACCCCATCGAGCGCTGAATCATGATCGGTCGTCACGCACCTATTCTATTGGCAAAGCCGCTCGGCGGCACGGCCGTGCTATCCTATCGCCGTGCACCTCACGCTCAGCGTTCCGGCCGACAATGATCGAGGTCCGCAGTACATGGAGCAGACGCTCGCGGCGATCCATCAAGCCAATCCCCACCGGCTGCCGCTCACGCTGGAGTTGAGTTGCCGGGAGAAGACGGTAACGCTCGGTGTCCAATTGCCCGCCGATCTGACTGCCATTGCCACGCGGCAATTAGCGGCCCATTACCCGGACTGTTCGATGGAAGTAGTCTTGCAGCAGGACACCGACGAGCAGAGCGACACGTCCATTTGGTCGCTCGACCTCCGGTTGCGGCCTTATATTTTTCCCATCCGGCGGTACGTCCAATTCGAGGACGCCCTGAACCGCAACTCCTCCGATCCACTGACTGGGCTTTTGGCCACATTGACGCCGGTCGGACCTGGTGTTTCACATTCTCGCATCGAAATGATCGTCAGGCCCGCAGCACGGCGCCGCATAAAACGCGCCCGTAAGGCGGTCCGCCGACTGGCCGCGTCCTTCTTTCGCGCCCATCCAGCGATGGCCCGTTCCTATGCCCTTGCCTATACGAGCCGACTTCTTCCGGCAAGGTTCTTCACGGCCTTGCTCGGTGCCTTCGCAACATCGCACATCTTTGCGGCTTATGAGACGCCGCGGCAATCCCCTTCCTCCCATAGTCACGACCGCGAGGATGACTTGCAGGCCGCTGCCGACAAACTGTCACGACACCTTTTTGAAGTTCGCCTAAGGGTTGTCGTCTCTGCATCAAGGCATAAAGCCCGCCTTGCCCGACTACAACTGCGACAGATGATGGGTGCTTTTGGACAGTTCACTGTTCCGCAAAGAGCGAATTTTCATCCGTCGAGGGTTCGCGCCCGTCGTAAGCTCTCTTCCGTCGGAGGACAGGATGGCTTTCTCCTCTCGGCCGAGGAATTGGCGACCCTCTGGCATCCTGCCACCGCCACGGTCAAGGCGCCGGCCATTGCCGTCAACCAGAGCCGCGAATTCGAGCCACCCGTCACGCTCCCTCTGCCGACGCGGGACTCCGATCTGGCAACGCTCGGCAGGGTAGAATTCCGCAACCGTAGTGAGATATTCGGCATCCGCCTCGACGACCGCCGCCGGCACTTGGCCGTGATCGGCAAGACCGGCATGGGAAAGACAACGCTCTTGCAGAAACTGATCGCCTCTGACATTGATGGCGGACGTGGAGTCGCCTTAGTCGATCCGCACGGGGACCTGGCAGAGACAATCCTGGACTGCGTTCCCTCAAAACGCACGAACGAGGTGGTCGTGTTCGACGCCGGCGACCGGCATTTTCCCTTGGCGTTCAATCCGCTTGCCTGCTACAATCCCGAACAAAAACCACTGGTTGCGTCCGCTGTCATTTCGGCCTTCAAGAAACTCTACGGCGACAGTTGGGGGCCGCGGCTGGAGCATATTTTCCGAAACGCCTTGCTGGCCTTGCTTGAGGCGCCTGGTGCTTCGCTTCTTTCCCTCCAGCGGCTCTTAAGCGAGCCCGTGTATCGGAAGACAATTGCCGGCAGAGTCACCGATCCCGTGGTAAAGATGTTCTGGGAGCGGGAATTCGCCGCTTGGAAGCCGCAGTATCAAAGCGAGGCAACCGCGCCGATTCTCAACAAAGTGGGACAATTCTTAAGCCAGCCGATTCTCCGGGCCATCGTCGGACAATCCCATTCGCGACTCGATTTTCGGCAGATCATGGACGAGGGCCGCATCCTGATCGTCAACCTAAGCAAGGGGAAAATCGGCGAGGACGCCTCTAATCTTCTTGGTTCGCTTGTCGTAAGCAGTATGCAACTGGCAGCGATGAGCCGGGCTGACATTCTTGAAAAAGACCGACGAGATTTTTTCTTGTACGTGGATGAGTTTCAGAATTTCGCGACGGAGTCCTTTGCTACGATTCTTAGCGAGGCACGTAAGTACCGTCTGAGCCTCACAATTGCCAACCAATACCTTGCCCAGATGGATGAAGCTACGCTCGACGCCGTGTTCGGCAATGTCGGCAGCTTGCTGGCTTTTCAGGTCGGCGCACGCGACGCCGAAGTTATTGCTGAGCAACTAGGCGGCGACGTAAATCCACATGACTTGATGGCACTGCCGAAGTATACTGCGTACCTGCGATTGCTGATCGACGGCATGCCCAGCCGACCGTTTTCCATCCAGACCCTGCCATTGCCGCGCACGAACAATGCGCGAAACCATTCAGACGTAATTCGACGTGTATCCCGGCACCGCTATGCTAGGCCGGCAACGGAAGTCGAAGCCGAAATCCGGAAAGCCTTTGCCTACGCCGCATGATCAGATCCAGACCCAAACCACCGGCCCGCGACGAACTGCCTGACTGATGGAAAGCGACTTGTCCGCCGTTCTCCGGCACGCAGAAGTAAAGGCCATATTCAATAACGCGAACCTCATCCGCAATTCTTCCGAAAGCCTATACCAGGCCGCCGAAGCGGAGCGGCAAATCCTAATGGCGATGTACAAATTCGCGCTCGGCCAGATAACGCAGGAAGAGAAGCAGCAAATCCTGGACGTATTACGGCCCTGCTGCCCTGAGATTTTTTTCACTCCCCCGCACGCAACTGACGAGCAGCAGCCAGCCCTCTCCGGCTTGGAAGATCAGCCGCATCACCTACCCTTCAATCAATAAGACTAATGCAGAGGCAGCCCCTCCTGGCCTGTCTCTTTTTTTCGGCATATATTGTAACCATGGTAGATGCACCGAAAAAACGGCGGGATCGTTATGATGTGTCGGGCAATGTCGAGACCCAGTACGTCGATGCCGACGAAACGGTGCTTGTCAACAAAAAGGGAATCACCGACCTTCACACCTTGCAGATCGCCGAGGAAGAAGCCCTGGCCCGGGCATACGAGACACTCTTGGGTGAAGTGCGAATCGACACCCCGATGACCTGTGACTTATTGCGTCACATCCATCATCGTATCTTCGGGGAGCTTTACGACTGGGCAGGAGCTTGGCGGACCGTATGGATCAGCAAGCCCGGCATCACTTGGCCGGCACCTGATTTTCTGGACCGAAACATGCAGGGGTTCGAGCGAAATGTTCTCGACAAGCATCCTGCCGATTCGTTGAAAGACGATGCTTCCTTTTGTGCCGCGGTCGGTGAAATTCAAGGGGAATTCCTTGTAATCCATCCGTTTCGGGAAGGCAACGCGCGGACTATCAAGGTGCTAACCAACTTGCTTGCGGCCCAAACGGGCCGACCGCTTCTCGTGTACGACTCAACCGCCAAGGGGCAAGAGCGATACGTTGACGCCGCAAAAGCCGCGTTCAAAAAGCAGTACGCTCCCATGATTGCCCTCATTCTTGAGGCATTGGCACGGGCAAGGCAAGGGCCGTGAGTTGCCTGCGGATACGCTCCCGAGTTTCTTCCTGGAACGGGGGCAATCCCTCAATTACGCTGTCGGTTTCCGTAACAGCCAGAATATGTTCGATCCGATCGGCTTCGTTGCGAAGCCAAGGAGAAACGTCTCTCAAAACCGGTCCTTTTCCGAAATCTGTCATATCTTTATTATACCACACTCTCAGCCTGCAACCAATGCAGATGTGGGCGAAGCCGAATGCAAGGGTAAGCCTCCGATGAGCTTCTGCTATGTCATCTCAATAACGCATCCCATCTGGTCCGGTACAGGTTTTTGGATCTTCTGAACAGGTGGTAGAATTTTGCCTGTTCAGCATGGCAAAAATCGATTTCCTCGTTCCGGAGTCCAAACAAGTCTGGGATCATATTGAGACAGCGGCCGCACGATCGCACTACGACGCCCGGCGAGCATTTGAAGATTTTCTTTCGCTTACGGTTTGCGCTCTTTCAGGCGGGCAAATGGAAGAGCAATATCTTCAAACCGCCAAACAGTACAGTAACGGGGAACCTGGCCGTCGGGCCATTGATGCCTTTCCAGCGGCCTTGGCCGTGCTCATCGAGACCATGGAACAGACACGGCAAGATATTTTGGGCGACATCTTTCAAGGCGCAATCACCCATGGGCAAAACGGACAGTTCTTCACTCCCAAGCACGTCTGCGATTTGATGGCTTGCATTACCATTGACCCAGAATCGCGGAACGTTCTGGACCCGTGTTGTGGCTCAGGACGATTATTGCTAGCTGCGGCAGACTTGAGCCCGTGGGCAGAGTTTTATGGCCAGGATATCGATATTCGCTGCGTTCAGATGACAGCTATTAATCTCGCCATGCGCAATCTATATGGCTGGGTTATCCAAGGCAACTCCCTTTCAAACGAACAGTTGCTCATCTATCGAACCGGTTTTTGCGGCAAAGGTGTGATTGCCGAGGTTACGCCCCGAAAAGTTCCGGAGCCCGTGATGGAAATCGTCACAAAAGTGCAGTCCGCTGGGAGACAACTCATGATGTTCTAATGTCATTCAGCAATGTCCTTTGTGTCGTCATTGCAAATCCAACGCCCCGTTGATACGCTGTGTGTTCTCAATGAAGGATGTAACGACCAGCAATTTCGGCCTGCTTATCGCCTATCTTTTGCCGGGATTTGTGGTTCTCTGGGGCATGAGCTACCTAGTCCCACCCACAAAAGTCTGGCTTGGAACAGCCCCTTCGACCGCGCCTACCGTTGGCGGATTTCTCTACATTACTATTGCCGCAGTAGGGGCAGGTATGATCGCAAGCACACTGCGATGGCTGATTATCGATACCTTTCATCATTGGACTGGAGTCCAACCAGGCAAGTGGGATTTCACTCAACTCCAGAACAACGTGACCGCCTTCGACGTTCTTGGCGAGAACCATTATCGCTACTACCAGTTTTATGGAAGCAGTTCAATCGCTTTGCCGTTCTGGTACGTTGCGAGATGGATCAGCACGAATACGTTTTGGCCGCCACCATTGGGCTGGGGGCTCGTGGGCATTTTGGCACTCGAAGTCTTGCTTCTCGCCGGTTCTCGGGACACTTTGCGGAAGTACTATGGCCGCATGTCCGTGCTGCTCAGGAACAAAATTGAAGAGCAATGATCTGGCACAAATAGCGCAAACGCTGCAACAGGTAGTCACTCTATCCCGGCTTGCTTCAGGAAATCCGCCAAGCTCAGTCCATAGAGCCGGCATAATTCAGCCAGTTCCACTACGTCGATCCGTCGCTCGCCAGACTCGATTTTTGAAATGAATGACGCATGACGGTCGAAATGTTCCCCCACCTCTGTCTGGGTAAGCTTTGCCGCTTTTCGTACTTTGCGAAGAGTTCTCAGCAGGCTGACGTACTTTTTTGAAAACCGCGATTTTTCCATTATTTTTTGCCTTAATAGGGATTGCCCTAATGTACGAAGCGCGGTAGAATTTCCCAAAATCGGAAATTTCCCATGTTGGGAAATGCGTTAACTCTAACCCTAATAAAGGAGGGTATTACTATGACTAACGGTGGAGGTCAGCATGAGGAGAAAAAAGTCGATCGGAAGGAACCGAAGACCACGGCCGGTAAACCAATACGCGGCCAAGTGAACCGCCCGTCATCGGGCAAGTAATGCGGGAGGGCTTCTAAGTCTCTCCGCAGCAACGGGCATGACTGGTGCAGGGCGGCCTGGAGTCGTCTCCCACCTCTCACCGCCGGTCATGTCATTTTCCTAGTTGCAGGTCTTGAGCCCTCGAGTAGGCGATTTCTTGAATTTCATACCACCGATGTCCGCAGTCCGGGTTCATTACTCGCCGAGTCACTTTTTGAGGATGGTCACGTCCGATACAGCACACGGTTTACTGGAACGATAGTTCTTCGTCCGTCTCTCCGCGTCGGCCACGCTTGCCGTATTTTTGTCAATGTTGCTCTTCCCATTTATTTTGATTGGTGTTGCGGGTTGCACAGAATAATGGTCTATCCATATCTCTGCAAATTACGACTCGAATGTATTTCATAACGTCCTTTATGATAGACTATCGGCCACCATCTTCCTTCCTTATATATGGAGCCATTGAGGAAGCGCCACGACATCATCATCCGGCCTTCCAGTCAACTGGGGAACATTTTCAGACGACTCCCCTCTCTCATCACCGCTCGTGGCGAACGTGCCACCCGACGTTTTTTGGAGTTCTTCACCGCCAACATCCGCAACCGCAATACCCGTGCAGCTTATGCCCGGGCTGTAGGCAGATTCATGGCGTGGTGCGAAGAGAAAAAACTTTCGCTCGATCGGCTTGAGCCGATGATCGTGGCTGCGTACATCGAGCAACTTGGCGAAACCCACGACAGGCCGACGGTGAAGCAACACCTTGCCGCAATCCGGATGCTCTTTGACTGGCTCGTCATCGGACAGATTGTCCCGATGAATCCGGCCGGTTCCGTTCGCGGTCCCAAGCACGTTGTCAAAAGGGGAAGAACGCCCGTGCTCGCACCGGATGAAGCCCGCGCACTCATCGATTCCATCAACACGAATACGCTTGCCGGTTTGCGCGACCGCGCTCTGATCGGTCTTATGGTCTACAGTTTCGCCCGAGTGAGCGCCGCCGTCGGCATGGATGTTGAGGATTACTACCAGCAAGGTAAGCGGTGGTGGTTCCGCTTGCACGAGAAGGGTGGCAAGCGTCACGAAGTCCCGGCTCACCACAAGGCCGAGGAGTACATGGACGCCTACCTTGTCGCCGCCGGCATTGCGGCCCGGAAGAACACTCCCCTCTTCCGCAGCCTTGACCGTCATCGCTGTCTCACGGAACGACGCCTGCACCGCGTCGAAACCCTTGCTATGATCAAACGCCGAGCACGCAGGATCAATCTTCCGGAAACCATTTGCTGCCACACGTTCCGCGCGACCGGCATCACCGCTTACTTGAGTAACGGCGGCACCCTGGAACACGCCCAACGCATCGCCGCCCATGAATCGCCTCGCACGACCAAGCTCTACGATCGCACGAGCGATGAAGTGAACCTGGACGAGATCGAACGAATTCTCATTTAACCGCCATATTCTTCATTCATTCCCTCGATTTTCGCTACAAATAGCGCTATACTATTCGCATGAGTGAACCCACGGCACTGACTTGGGTCGCCGGCTCTGCAACGCCGATGAAGGTGTACGTAACCCGCGTGATGAATTTCGGAACGTGGGATGAGTGGCGCGCGCTTCGAGAATCTCTACCAAAGGAGCAGGTCCTCGATGCCATTGAGCATCCGCTACGCGGACAGTGGACGCGGCATGGCAAGGCTTTCGCCGAGTGTGTTTTTGATCATTCGTTGCCGGATAACGCACTCATCTCCTATGCCTGAACTGCACCAGGAGATTCTTCGGCCGCTGCAACGGAAACTCTGGACAACCCTACAGCGCGATGCAGAGGCGATTCGTTCGCATGGATTCATTCTTGCCGGCGGAACTGCCTTGGCCTTGCAGATCGGGCACCGCGAGTCAC
>JBEKSO010000062.1:0-13048 GCA_049516935.1 Thermoguttaceae bacterium | reverse complement strand
AGTCGATCGGTTTCTATCACGATGTGAAAATTTCTCCTGTATGTTTCGCGTCAAGGTTTTATCACAAGGTTTTCAGTTTACCGTTTCCAGTTTACAGTACGAAGTACGAAATATTATATGTGAAATATAAAGTATTCGATATTCTACATCTTAAATTCCGCGTTCTGTATTCTGCATTTCTTATCAGGCATTTTATGTTTGATATTCATCCTTCATCCTTTATTCCATCTCACCCGCCCGTAGGTGACAATAACTTTCGTAGCGGCGCTCGTCCAGGCGGTCGTCGGCAACGGCGTTTTTCACTGCGCAGTCGTCTTCATGGGTATGGGTGCAGTTGGGAAATCGGCACAGGCTGATGTAAGGCCGCAAATCGCGATAGTAACTATCGATTTCCTCGGGCACGACGTCCCAGAGTTGGAATTGTCGGATGCCGGGCGTATCGACCACGTAGCCGCCGTCCTTCAATGGCATCAATCGCGCGTTGCTGGTTGTATGTTTGCCTTTTTCGGTTTCCCTGCTGACGGGCTGCACGTGCAAGTGAAGCGAGGGATCGACGCGATTCAGTAGCGACGACTTGCCCACCCCGCTTTGACCGGCCAATACGCTCGACCGGCCGACCAGCAGCCGGCGCAGGCGCTCCACGCCGAAACGAGTTTTTGCGCTTAATAGCAAGACCTCGTAGCCCATTTGACTATACACGCCCACCAGGGGTTGCAGATCGGCCACATCCACCAGGTCGATTTTATTAATGCAAATGACGGGCCGAATATCGCCTTTTTCGGTGGCCACCAGCATGCGGTCGATAAGATTCGGCTTCAGCCTGGGCTCGGCCGCGCTGGAAACAATGGCCACCAGATCGACATGGGTGACCAGGATCTGCTGTCGCTGGCGGACTTCCCGGCAAAGCATTCCCCTGCGCGGCTCGACGCGCTCGATGAACCCCTCATTGGAACCGGTCTTATCGGCAGGGCGAAACAAAACCCGATCGCCCGCGGTAACCACGTGGCGGAGGTCGGTAGTAAGCGTTTTGAGAATCCGCCGCGTTACGCAATGATGGATTACGCCGTCGGCGTCCTGAACTTCGCTGTAAAGCCCGTGCACGCTGAGGACCCGGCCCGGACGGCACAGGGTTTCATCGACCGCCAATTGCCGGCCTGGAGGATTTTCGCCTTCTGACGGGATGTCTTCGCTTATAACAGTCCGCCGGCGCGAGAGGTCGCCTTTGCCGCTTAAGCGTTCGCCGCGAAGCGTGTTATCCACCGAGAGTTCATCGGAATCGAATTGCCTGGTCCAATTAGTAGACCGGGCGCGATCGCTGCGATTCTTGCGGAAGTCAGCCCGAATTTTCTTCTTTTTTGACATCTAGCGTGGTTGGTGACGAAAGCGTAGTTGGCCGGGATCGTCTTTGGTAATGTCGTAGCGGACTTCGCTATAGCGTTCTGATTCGGGCTTGGCTTTGGACGCCGACGGGCGCTCGAGTCCCGCCCGCTCCAACAACGATTTGTTGAATATATCGGACTTCGTCACTTCGATCGGCGGCGGCCCGACCGCGCCCAAATCGACCGGTGTATACCGCATTTCATATTTGTGCTTGGCAATCGAGATCACGTCGCCGGGATCGATTCGCTTGTCGGTGACGCGAAGGCCGTTGACTTTTACACCGTTGCGGCTGTTCATGTCGCGAATGTACCAATATCCGCCGGTAACGGTCAACTGGCAGTGATGGGCCGAGACGTTGGAAAAACGCAATACGATGTCGCAGCTTTCACGCCGGCCCACCAGCAGGGTCTTTTTCAGAAGTGGAATAGGGTCTCCACCCCCCACGGGAATTAGTTCGCCATACATATTTGCATGCGTCCTCTTGAGTTCAATAACGAACCGACTAGGATGAAAAGGTTCCCTACCTTTAGTGTAGTCGGGTGTTACATTGGCGTCAACTAATTCGAACGATTCACCGCCTTTTACCACACAATGGCTTAAGGCCGGGCTACTTTATCATACGCTTAATTTCTTTTATCTCAAGAAGTTCGGTCAAAAGATAAGGAAATTAAGCATGGATGCCGGTTTTAATTGCCCCAACCGCGACGGCGCTTTGGCCACTGGTGGTTGTGTGTTTTGCGATCCCGAAAGCTTCAGCCCCAGCCGACGCTTGAAACTCTCGTCTATCACGGCCCAACTGGAGGAAGGCATCGCCTGTTTGAGCGCCAGATACGCCGCCGGGGGTTTTGTGGCTTATTTTCAGCCCGGCACGAATACCTATGCCCCGGTGGACAGGCTGCGAAGCGTATTTGAAGAAGCCTTGGCCCACCCCAAAGTTGTCGGACTGGCCATCGGCACCCGGCCCGACTGCGTGCCGGACGATGTACTGGATCTGCTGGCCGAGCTGTCCAAGCGTACTTATCTGGTTGTGGAATACGGGCTTCAGAGCATCCACAACCGATCGCTGGACTGGATCCGGCGCGGCCATGATTTCCAGGCCTTCCTTGACGCACATAAACGCAGCCGCATACGTAATTTGCAGGTGGGCGTGCATGTTATCCTTGGACTGCCCGGCGAAACCAATGAGGATATGCTCGCCACCGCCAGGGAATTGTCTGGATGGGAAATCCATTCGGTAAAACTGCACAATCTGTATGCCGTCCACAATACCCCGCTCGCCGATATGGTTGCCCGGGGCGAGGTGGAGTTGCCGCAGTTCGAAGACTATATCAATCGAGTGGTCGATTTTCTGGAACTCCTGCCGCCGGAGTGCATTATCGATCGGCTCAGCGGCGATGCCCCGCCCCGATACCTGGTCGGCCCTCAATGGTGCCTGGATAAAAGAGCCATTCGAGCGGCCGTGGAAGTCGAATTCCGCCGCCGCGGCGCCTGCCAGGGTTCTCTATACATTTAGCCCCCGGTGAACACACCGGGGGTTTTGTCGCGGCTTTTATGCCGCTATGGACAACAGTGGGCGAGATATCGCGAAACCGCAATCGCTTTTCTTCTCATCCAGCATAAACTGGGCAATAAATTGCCCGGCCCTCACTGTCCACTGCCCACTGACCACTGTCCACTTCATCCCTCATCCTTCCCCCGTGCATCTCAACCGGGTATTCTATTATTGGGTTTGGAGTAGACCGGATGATCGCTGGTCGGGACTTGGCGGGCTGCCATATCGGCCCAACAACGAGTCTCGGCGAGAGGAAAGTCCGGGCTCCGTAGGACATGGTGATGGGTAACGCCCACCGGCCGAAAGGTCAGGGAAAGTGCAACAGAAAGCATACCGCCTTGTGCCAGGGCGCACGGGGTCAAACTCGTGCGTCCGGCTGCGAGGTAAGGGTGAAATGGCGAGGTAAGAGCTCACCAGCAGGCCGGGCAACCGGCCTGGCTCGGCAAACCCCACCAGGAGCAAGGTCAAGCAGGGAGCAGCGCAGCGCCGGCTGACTCGTTCAGCCGGCTGCCTGCCGCGGGTCGGTCCGAACCGCTACCGACTCCCGGGTAGACCGCTCGAGACGCCGAGCAATCGGCGCCCTAGAGAAATGATCATCACCCCCGGGCCTAATAACCCAAGGGTACAAAACCCGGCTTACAAGTCCGCTCCAAACCCGCTTTCTTCTTGCAGTCCCCTCTCCCTCCGGGAGAGGGCTAGGGTGAGGGTGATTGACTCACGATTCTATAAAAAAACTGCTTATTTAACATTAGAGTGATTATAGTGGGAAATAATATGTCAAACTCTCCGAAGGATTTCCCACCCCACGAGACAATATATCTCTGTAATCCAGTTTTGCCCGGGACCGAGGTTGCAGCATGGACTCCGATGACCGGGTGTTACGTGGCTGAGTGGGTGTAGATGTTTTTTGAGGGTGGCACTGGCTTCTAGCCAGTGTTGTTATAGGAAAGCACGGCAAGATGCCAGTGCCACCAAACCGCGACCAATGATCGCGGCTTTACAAATCCGTCCTCGAACGCCGCTCGCGGCTTTATGGCGCTCCTATTCTTCCGGCACGAGTTGGGTGTCCACGAATTGCAGGAGTTTTGAGATGCAGAGCTTATTCATGCTGGTGCGGTGGTCGTGGGCCTCGACCTTGAGGGCTTCGTGCAGGCTTTTGGGGATGCGAACGGTGATTACCCGAGTCGGTTCTTCTTCGGGATCAATGTCGAAGGGTCCGTTTGCCCGCAACTGGGTCAGCATGTGCTGAATCTCGCGATAAGCATCGCTTTGCTCAAAATCATTGAGCAGTTCCCTGGTAGGGAATGTATGACGCACGATGCCGTGCAGCCCAAAGATTTCCCGATAGAAGGTAACCCAATCCGGGCCTTTGCCAAACAGGTCTTGGGCGATCCTTTGAATTTCACTATGTTTTTCTGTCAGGCCGATTGTCATCTCCGTACTCACTGCTTTCTCCTTTTTTCAAGACGGTGGATCCAGTATATAATGTCACCATCGTGGCGACCAACCGCAGAAATAATGGGAGAAAGTCAAGTCATTGACGGAACTTCTTGCAATGCAAGCAGTTATGTCATTGCATGCAATGTGCAATTTTATTAGGCGGTCGTGCACACATTTTGAGCACGGCGCCACTGCCTATTTTTTGGGCAGCCCGATAAATCATATTTTCTAAAGTGTCCAACCGGAGTTGCCGATAAAAGTAGTTTTTTGAAAAAGAAAATGCAATTAAGGTGTAAGAAGAGGAAAGAGGGGAAGGAGGGGAAAAGGGAAAGGAAATAAATATATTAAGGCTCAGCCTGCGGCATATGTAGGAGTATGGAAAGAGATAATTGTTCATTAAAAAACAACCACACACAAAATAGAATTGAATATCTAAACAAACGTCATCTCGATAGTCACATTTATTTAAATTTAACCCTTTCCCCCCTTTCCCCTTTTCCCTCCTTACACAAAAAATCAGGCGACAGAACTTTGGGCTAATTCGGCGGCGATCTTGTCGAAATACCCCACGCACTGGGCGATTTCAGGCAGGGAATTATCCCAATTGTATTCGTACTCGATCGAAAAAACGCCTTTAAACCCTTGGCGGTGAAGTTCGCCCAGCATCGCCTTGACGTCGCAAACGCCCGTGCCCCAAGGCACGTCATGGGCGTCGGGGCCTTGTTCGTTCAAATCCTTGAAGTGCAAGGAAACAATGCGGCCATCGAGTTTCTTGAGCGATTCCACGGGATTCAGGCCCGAACGCACCCAATGGCCCGTATCGGCACAGGCCCCAATCCGATGGCTGCATCCCTGGCAGACTTTCAGCACCGTGTCGGGATTCCAGTAATGGGCCTGCATGTACTTGGGATGATTATGTATGGCGATGTTCATTCCATACTCCGCACACAACTTATCGAGCATTTCCAGGGCTTCTTCGGACGGTTCGGAGACGATTGTTTCAATGCCCATATCCTTGGCGAAATCGAAGACCTTACGGCTATCGTCCTGTTTTTGCGAGAGGTTACAAACGCCGTAATTGACTAGTTTTACGCCGCAATCGCCCAGCTTTTTCTTGAGTTCCAGGCGTGCGTCCGCGGGAAGCGATTCGTTGACCTTAATTTGCGAGCCATCCTTGCTTAACGCCTGATCAGGATAGGCCTCGATGTATTTCAGACCCAGAGAGGCGGTTTTATCAATGGCCTCGAACAAGGTAAAGTTTTTAAAAGAATAGGCCTGGCATCCCAGACGCCATCCCAGTTTTTCGGCATTGGGGGCGCCTTTGGCAATTTCAGATTGAATTTCCGCGGCCCAGAGCGTCGAAGTCTTTTTTCCCATCAAACCGATTCCCAATGTAATGGCGCCCGTAGATTTAAGAAAATGCCGCCGATCGAGCTTTTTTACCATCGGTGAGCCTCATATTGAAGATCGCGCTGGGAATGATTGTACACCAATTAAGCCGCTTGTGGCGAAAACGACTGGAATACCAGGATCAGCCATATTTCGTCCGCTTACAGGTCAATTAACCAACTCACACATCAATAAAGCTGTATTAGAAACGAACTATCTTTTAGGAACTGATTATAAGTTATATGCAATCCACCGGCAACTAAGCGAACTTGGCCCAAGCAACGTGCGTAGTCTATGTTAGGGGAGTGTTAGTGTCGAAATTTAATAATTTATGTTGCTAAACAGGAAAAAAGAGGAACCACAAAGGCGTCTTAGGGTTTATTAACCAGGTAGCACTATGTGAATTGACTGAGAAACTACGCCAATCTGGTAGAATTGGTGCTTGATTGGCTGAAAATTCCGGTTATTATTTGGATTAAAGGCACCACAGACGGCTCATCTTGGTCGGGCGTTCAGCCTACTGAACCTGGTTCTGAAGATACGCCAAACTTTTTGTCGCTTTTAAAGCGGTTGTTTGATAGATCTTTTCGCCTGTTACGGGAAAAACGGCAAAATACTTAGCCGCAACACATAATGAGCGATAGTTACACAAGCGGAGCGAAAGTTTACCCGCCGACGGAGGATACCGCCATCGCCGAGCCCTGCGCATCACAGTCTCCGTCGACTTCTACCGCTCCTGCAAAACCCATCAGTGAACAGCCTACGTTCATTTCCAATCGACCGCCGATCCCATCCCCTAATCTTTCCGACTCGGCCTGGCGCATTATGGAAGGTCGGATCATGTCGGGCGATCATTTGGGGCATTTCGAGTTGATCGAATATGTTGGCGGCGGGGGAATGGGCCGTGTATATCGGGCCATGGACACCCGGCTCGCCCGGATTGTGGCCCTGAAGATTCTCCCTCCCGATCAGGCCGCCGATGCGGAAACCGTGCAGCGGTTCCAAAACGAGGCCCAATCGGCCGCCCGGCTCGATCACGAGAATATCGCCCGGGTGCATTATGTGGGCGAAGATCGGGGGGTTCATTTTATCGCCTTCGAGTTTGTCGAAGGAGAGAACATTCGCAGATTGGTGGAACGTAACGGGCCGCTGCCGCTCGAGGAGGCCATAAGTTATACGTTGCAAGCGGTCGATGCCTTGGCCCATGCCGATGCCCGCCACATTGTTCATCGCGATATCAAGCCGTCAAATATATTGATCACCCCCGGCGGGCAGGTGAAATTGATCGACATGGGTTTAGCCCGCCTGCGACAGGCAGAGACCATGGGAGTCGATTTGACATCCAGCGGGGTCACGCTGGGCACCTTCGATTATATCTCTCCTGAACAAGCCCGCGACCCCCGCAGCGCGGATATCCGCAGCGATATATATTCGTTGGGTTGCACGTTTTATTTCATGCTCACCGGCCGCCCGCCGTTTCCTGACGGGACAGTGCTGCAGAAGTTGTTGCAACATCACGGCGATCCGCCGCCGGACGTGCGGCAAGTCCGGGCGGATTTGCCTGAACAGGCCGACGATATCCTGCAAAAAATGATGGCCAAGAATCCGGAGCATCGCTATTCGGACCCTAATGAGTTAATCTCCGATTTATCGACCTTGGCCGGGCAATTAGGCTTGCAGCCCTTCAATCCCGGCGGCAAGGAGTGGTTGCCGAAGCCGGCGCCAAAGGTTTCCGCTATTCACCGGCATATGCCGTGGGTGGCTTCCATCGCCGCGTTGGCGTGCATGTTGATCGCACTCAATATATATTGGAACAAATCGGGCCCTGGCCAGCAGGCTCCATCCGCGTTACCCTTCGATAGGAATGAATCCGTCGCCAAATTAGCCGAGTCTAATGGTGATTTGCCGCCCGGCGTGGAAGACGAAAAAACAAAGTCCTTGGCGACAAAACACAAACCAACTTCAGAAAATGCGGCCGATTCAGCCGGCAATACTTTGCGAGTGTCTGAAAACGCATCCCCGCGCAAGTCGCCCCAAGAAATATGGAGGCTTTACCCGCCCGCAAATCCGGCCGTTAAGGCGGGGCAGGCTGCAACCGCTTCCGCCGCAAGCACGACTCAATCGACGTCAAAGTCTTCCAGCGCTGTTAAAACGCCGCAGGCGGGCGGCTTGGCTCTGCAGTCCGGCCATGCCGGCATTTCACCGGGAAGCGGCAGTTCAACCATGCCCGCACCGGACCATGCGAAAAACGATTTTTCTCGGGAAATGCCGGGGACCATTTCATCCCAGGTGGAACCCGGCGAAAACGCGGCGCCAGCCGGAACTTTAAGCAAGCATGAAGGTTTGCTTGTAGTGAGCGACCTGGCCGCGGGCGACAACGAATTCACCAACTTGCCCGCCGCTTGCCGAGCCGCCCGCAACGGAGATGTGATCGAACTCCGCTACAACGGTCCGCGCGAGGAAAAGCCGGTTCGCATGGCCAATTTGCGGGCGACGATCCGGGCCGGCGAGGGATACCAACCGGTGTTAGTTTTCCGGCCCAACGAAACCGATCCGGTAAAGTATCCGCGCAGCATGTTCAGTCTCAGTTCGGGCCGGTTGACGATTTCCAATCTGGCCATGGAGCTGATCATCCCCCGGGATATAGCGGCCGACAACTGGTCTATGCTTGAAATCCGCGGCGGGCAAACGGTCCGGCTGGAAAAGTGCGCCCTTACCGTTGCCAACGCCTCGGACCAATTGACCGCCTACCATCAGGACGCGGCCATTTTCCGCGTTGGGGCTCCGCCAGGCGCCGAGTCCAAGCTTGCCGGCGTCAATGCCGGGGCCCCGCCCCTGGCTACCATCGAATTGTACGATTCCATTGCACGCGGAGAGGCCGCGCTGGTCCAGGTGGACGCTCTTCAGCCCGTCCATCTGGCTTGGGACAACGGCTTGTTGGCGACCAGCGAATGGTTGCTTTCGGCGGCCGGCGGGACCCAATCGCCCAAGCCCGATGAGATGCTCCGCATCGACCTGCAACACGTGACAATCGCGGCCCGCGGCGGGTTGGTTCACCTTACCAGCAGCCAGGCCGCCCCGCACCAGTTTACAGTTCAATTCAATTGTGCCGGCAACATCATCATGACTTCGCACGGCAATTCGCTTATCGAACAAGAAGTGGTCGGTTCCCTGGAAAATGCCCGGCGGCAAATCGTGTGGAACGGCGATCATAACTTTTATCAGGACATCAACGTTTTCTGGACGATCCGCGGCCTCGGGTCGGAGCCGTCCTCCGATAAAATGTCTTTCGAGGGTTGGCGGGCGTATTGGGGTCCGTCCCGGGAAAATCAACCATTTTTAGGGCGCATCGAGTGGAACAACTTGCCCGGCCCGGATCGCCCGCCGCACGCGCAAGTTCCGGCCGATTTTATTTTGAACGAGGCGGCTGTGGAGAACGCGGCCGTCGGCGCAGCCGGAGACGGCCGAAACGCAGGCATGCAAATCGAACGGCTGATGGCTTTGCCCCTTCCATTACAAGCCGACGCTTTCGATTCATCGGATGATTGATCCGACCCGGCCATGCCCCGCATGCAGCCCGCAGTCTCCCGGTGATTTGCATAAACCGGCCGCGTGTCCCTGATCGCTCCAAGGAACCGCACAGGAATAACTTGATTAAAATTGTGATGCGGGCATCCTGCCCGCCCCGGAAAAATGCGGGCCAGTGGCCTGTACCACAAGTAAAATAGGTCAAGTTTTTAAATGCGGACCTTAAATATCGACCGGTTGGAGTTGCACGAGCGTCCACTCTTGCGTTATGCTTATGTGCAAAGATCATTCGGGCGATTAGCTCAGTCGGTTAGAGCGCCACGCTTACAACGTGGATGTCACTGGTTCGAATCCGGTATCGCCCACTTGAATTTAAACCTTGCCGAATCTTGGAGTTAAGATACCTGCCGGCGGTCGGCAGTGCGGCCTGAAGTCAAAGCGAAAAGCGCGTAATTTACGCGCGCGACTTAGATGGAGGGTTGCACAATGGGAAAAAAGAAAATTCACGTCCCCAAGTATTGTCTTCACAAGCCCAGCGGCCGCGCCTACATGCGTGTCAATGGCAAGGTGGCCTATCTCGGCGAATATGCGTCCAAGATAAACAAAACATGCTCAACGCATTTTGTCCAGCCATCCCGGCCGGTGGCTCGACCGTAGTGATTGGTTCCGTTTCACCGAAACCCAATCCCACCGTTAAAACAACGCAGCCAAAACAGGCAAGGGTGGATGATAACTTCGCCCGTTTTGCACGTGGAATTAAATTTGCACGCAAAGGCCTGCCGTACATCGGCCAAGATGATTTTTCACAAAGGAATAAGTTTATTCCTGAAAAAGTTGCGGATTTGTGGACCGTAAGCTGGAACCGTCAGCGGCCACTTGTCCCACCTGGTGATTACGAATGGCTTCCCCAAAAAATGCTTGCCGAAAGGAATAGAATCGCCAAGTTGATCGACCGAGTTTGGAGCCTGTGCAAAAAGCCGATGACCTGGGAGATAAAAACCAGGCCGCCCGGGAAATAAACCCTGAGTAGGTTATGTTACTCATCCCTTACAAGATTTCAATAACTTGCCCACCGCTGCCGGCAAAATGAATATATATATCCGAGTTGGACGATGACTTTCGGGCAAATAAGGGGATAAAGACTTATCCTGTTATTTCTCGATGAAGTGATATATCATTTATGGTTAATAGCGTTCAGTGGGACCGGCATCGGCCGGTGATCGTCAACTTTATAGCTTTGCCGGCAAATGTCCAAGCAAAAAAAATCTTTCATCAATAATAAACACGCTCGCCAAACCCAATCGGGAACCTCTGTCCCATTGAAGCTGAACCTCCGTGTGCTGGCAGGAGTAGCGATACTGGCCTTGACTGTTTTCATTGCTTACTTTCCCTCGATTAATGGAGGATTCATCTGGGATGATGTATCCCTATTGACAAAGAACCTACTTGTCAAAGCATCCGGCGGTCTGCACCGGATATGGTGCACCACCGACCCGATCGATTACTGGCCCATGACCAATACCTCGTTCTGGATCGAGTGGCGGCTGTGGGAAACGAACCCGATAGGCTACCACGTCACTAATATAATGTTGCATATTGTCGAGGCGCTATTGATTTGGGTCAGTCTACGAAAGTTGTCAATACCCGGGGCATTCTTAGCGGCCATCGTCTTCGCCATGCATCCCGTGAACGTGGAATCGGTTGCCTGGATTGCGCAGCGGAAAAACACTCTCACAATGTTGTTCTTCCTGTTGTCGATTCTGTGGTATCTGAAGGCCGACATGCACAAGGCGATCGCGGGCATAGCTCCCGCACGTTCCCACGGAGAACCATGGGAACTAGATAAAATCCGCTCTCCACTCTCCATCCCCCACGCTCCACTTTGGTACCGGCTGAGCCTGGCGGCATTCATGTTGGCCATGCTCAGTAAAGGGTCGGCGGCCGTGTTGCCGGTGCTGCTTTTAGGCATCATATGGTGGCGGCGTAGGCTGACAAAACGGGACTGTTTGCGGACAGCGCCTTTTTTCATCGTCGCCGCAGTCCTGACCTTAGTAAATATTTGCTTCCAAAGCCGAGATGTAGGCGAAAGCATCCGGTACGCCGGTTTTTTAGAACGTCTATTAGGTGCGGGCGTAGTGATATGGTTTTACCTTTACAAGGCGCTTTTGCCGATTGATCTTGCCTTTATTTATCCGCAATGGCAAATTCAGACAGGCAATCCGCTGTGGTGGCCGCCGCTTTCGGCCGCCTTGCTCATTACGGCGGTGCTGTGGTGCTATCGAAAGAAGTGGAGCAAGCCGTTTTTATTTGCCTGGGGATTTTTCTGTGTGGCACTGATACCAGTAATGGGTATTACATACGTGTTTTTCATGAGGTACTCGCCCGTGGCAGACCATTATCAGCATATCGCCATTATAGGTGTGATTACCCTTACAGTTACAGGCTGGAGCATATGGCATCAACGAGTGCGGGGGATTTTATACTGGGGGACGACCTTAGTCACCATCGTGGCAGTTGGAGTTTTAACGTTACTGACTTGGCGGCAAAGCGGTCTTTATTCTGATGAGAGCACACTTTTCCAGGAAACACTGGAAAAAAATCCGGGCTGTTGGATGGCTCACACCATTCTGGGCATTATATCGCTTAATAAGGGTCAACTGCCGGAGGCAATCGCACATCAAAGGGAAGCGGTGCGGCTTAATCCCGATTTCTTCGAGGCTCAAAACAACCTGGGCAGTGCATTGGCCAAAGCAGGTCGTCCCCAAGAGGCTATCGAACATTACAAGCGAGCCACGGAGTTGAATCCTTACTTCCTTGATGCCCACTACAATCTAGGTATTGCATTATTCAACGTGGGTCGGCTTCAGGAGGCGATAGATCAATATCAGCAAGCCTTGCGTATCAATCCTAATTTCCCCGATGCTCAAAACAACCTGGGCAGTGCATTGGCCCGAGCAGGTCGTCCCCAAGAGGCTATCGAACATTATCAGCGAGCCTTGGAACTGAATCCTAACTTTTTTGATGCCCACTACAATCTAGGTGTTATATTGTTCAATGTGGATCGGCTTCCGGAGGCGATACATCAATATGAGCAAGCCTTGCGTATCAATCCTAATTTCCCCGAGGCCCACAATTACTTGGGCTTAGCCTTGGCCAATGGAGGCCGACTGCAGGAGGCAATCATACATTACCAACAGGCCCTGCAATTGAGTCCTGATTACATTGAGGCTCACAATAACCTGGGTGCCGCACTGGCCCAAACGGGTCGGCATGAGGAGGCGATCGAACATTTCGAGCAGGCCCTGCGGCTTAAACCCGACTTCACCAATGTCTATTACAATTTGGCGTTGCTCTATGCCAGGATGCAGCAATCCTCCCAGGCCATTGCCGCAGCCCAGAAGGCCTTGGAACTTGCCCGCTCCCAGGGGCAGGGGGTACAAGCCAAGCAGATTGAAGATTGGTTGAACGCCTATCGCCTCAACTTGTCAAATTTTCCGAATGTATCTCCTTCTAGTGAATCCAACCGCCCGGCGCATTAACGTACGAGTACGCCGATAAAATCCCAAAAGAATGAATTGCATTCCAACTTGCAAGGCTGGTTCCTCATACATTGCTATTTTTGTCCAGCATATTCCGAAAAATCGTAAAAAGCGGCACGATTTTTAAAATACATAGCCCTTGTTTGAAATATGCCGCAGGCGGATATGTTCAATAAAAGGCTGCTATAAGTATGCCTGCATTTAGTCTTAGGAATGCCTT
>JBEKSO010000061.1:0-13081 GCA_049516935.1 Thermoguttaceae bacterium | reverse complement strand
AAAATAGGACACCAAGAGAATATACATCGCTTGATTTGTCAGGAGTTATGGTGAGATTGTCAAATCTCTCTGGAGCCATGTACTCTGGTGTACCAGCGCCAGTGAATGGTCCCAGATTGGTCCCAAATGATGTCCCAAAGTCCATTAATTTTGGATTGAGTCTGCCATTTTCCTCAAAGAGTAGTATGTTTGTGGCTTTAATGTCACAATGAACAATGTCTAGATCATGTCCTGCTTTCAAACCCTCTGCAATGTCTCGCAAAAAACGCCGTAGCTCTTTCCTACTTTCGAGTTGTAGTTGATTGCTCGAGATATAAGAACTTAAGTCCCCAAGTTCGCAGAATGGCATAAGGAAACCAAAAATGAGGCATTCTGTTCCATCGATATTAATAATTTTCTCAATAGCTTGTAATAATGGAATGACGTTACGACTCTTTTGATCGAACTTGGCCCATGCCTTTGCTTCTTGCTCCCTGAATTGGCGTATTTTCTCGACATTTATTCGATCACTGCGATCCTTAAAAACTATTTCAATAACTTTTGCTGCAAGTGTACGTTGAAGGAAAGTTGTTTCCTGAATTTTCCATACCTCAGCAAAACCTCCTTGGCCAACTTTTTCAATAAACACAATATCCGGGTTGTCAATGCGTAAACCTGAAGTGATTCTACCCATTATTTTGCTCCCGATAACACTTAACGAGTTGTGAGAGAAAAGAAGTAACTTCTTCATGTTTATTCGAAGAAGAGTATGTAATAACCTCGAGACCAAAATCGTTCCGAAATCTCTCAATTTCCGTATCACTTACTTCTTTCTTTGGTAGCATAATATAATCTGGATTTGCAGATCCTTTAAGTGCGTGCCTGATCTGTCCCAAGAAAAGAATAAGTTCTTCATCGTTAAAAGAAAAGCCCAACATGAGTACAACAAAGTGAATGAATATCGATGAAAGCACTGTTGTGTATCCACGTTCATCGTACATAAGTCGTCTGTAATCATTTTCAGTTAAGATAATACTGGCAGTATCTTCAATACTGCCATGTATCTTAAACAGAAATGGACGGTTTCGAATGTTAGCCTCTTGTAAACGTCGCTGGAGGGCTGCCGCGTCCGAATAGGGAACAACCGTCATGGCTTTACGGGCAGCATGGGCATAGGAATCTTCGATTAGGCGATCATAGTTTGTTGTGATAATTAATTGAGGATTTAACTCAAGCAGAAGGTTGTGAACTCGTGAAGGTCGGACGTTTGGTGGATCGAACTGCTCTTCAAGAATAGAGTAATAAAGATCACGCGGAAGTTTACTCTTTAGAGACTCCGCCGCCATTAAATGACGATTCTTTTTGAGTAATGCATCTAAAGATCTCGCTTCTGATTTAGAAATATGACACTTTGCCTCAGCGATACGAATCATTCGTTCCAATAATTGATTCCAATTCGGGAAGTGATTAGCATCAGCTTGCTTTGAAAAACCTGATCCAATAAATGGGACACATCGTCGTTGCTGAATAGCAATGACAAGACGTGGGGGGATGTCACGAAGGCGCATTGGAATGTCTCTATTAAAATGAGAATAACTTCATGGCTAATGAAATCTATAGATTATCGATATATAATATGACATCAAAGACTTACGATTCAGCCGATATATCGTTTTATTTTTTATACCCTAAATAGGTCAGGGGCAACTTAATTAGTTATCCGGACGCTATTTTGACCTTTGAATTACTCCCCACTCCTTATGGCTATTTATTATAGCCTAAAAAGGATACATATCAAGCATGGGAGAGAGAAAAAGTGGATGATGAAAAAGGGGATGAAAAAGATGAAAAAGATGGATAAGTGTAGGCAGATCCTTTAATCCTCTGCCTTTCTTAGGCGGTCGCGAGGATGCAGAATGTAATCCAAGCCCAGGCGAATCGCCGTGTGACATTAGCATCACGTATTGCACAGCGGATTGACACGGCGAACCATTTGACGCAAGACCTTTAATTCTGCTTCTGTTTCTACTCGGATGACTATGTGTAACCAAAAGTGAAATAGAGATGTGTCCCTCTCTTACTCTTCCATGGCCTCGATTACTTCCAGAACGCGGTTGCGGATTTCCTCCAGGCGGCGGTCGTCTTCGATCTTGCGGTCGTTCAGGTCGGTCACGTAGAACACGTCGACCACCTGGTCCAGGTAGGTGCCGATTTTCGCCCGGGCCACCGACAGGCCCAATTCGAATAGCGTCCGCGTTATGGCGTACAAAAGCCCGGTGCGGTCGTGGGCGAAGATGTCGAGAATAGTGTAGGCGTCCGAAGTGCTGTTGTCGGCGTTGACCCGGGTCTGCACGCCCGGGACTTTTATCGGACGCCTTCCACTCGTGGTCCAGGTGCGGCGGAATGTGGGCGGATTGACCCCGGGCGTTTTCAGCGATTGCACCAGCGCCTGTTGTATCTGCTCGATGCGCTCGGGGTGCGGCTGGCCGGCGAAATCCGGATCGCGGACCCAAAAACGGTCCAGCACCAATCCATCCACCAGTGTGTGAATCTGCGCCGAACGGATCTCCAGCCCGCGGCTCGACAGCGCCCCGGTCAGCTTGTGGAATATGCCGGGCGTGATTTGTTCGGAGGTGGCGATAGTGTATTGGCAGACGTTGGTATCGGCCAGGTATTGTCCCACGGCGATAACGTCGCCTTTTGGCAGTTGCTTTAGCAGGCGAAGGTCGGCGGCGGCCTGCTGCGGCGAGGCGGCGTTGAGATATTCGGGCGTTAGCGCTTCGATATGTATCTTGTACCAGGGATCGTCTTTTTCCGTGCCCAGCCACGCCCGAACCGCCTCGCGCCGCGTTCGCCTCAGTTCGTCGAACACCGTGGCCGGGCTGTCGCCGGCCAGTTGCTGCATGGTCCGGTGATACAAATCGGTGATGATTTCCGCTTTCCAGCCGTCCCAGACGTCGGGCCCCACCGCGCCCAGGTCGCATGCGGTCATGACATAAAGCATTTGCAGCAAATCGGGCGAGCCCACCTGCACCGCCAGATCGATCGCAAGCTGCTCGTCGGCCGTATCGCGATGGAACGCCAGGTGGTTCATCAACTCGTGCTTGTGGACCAGGAATCGCAGGGCCTCGGTATCGCGGGCGTTAAGGCCCAGCCGATGCGCGGCGGAAAGGGCGATCCTCACGCCGATCTCGAGATGGTCCTCCAAATGGCCTTTGCCCAGGTCGTGCAGCAAAAGCGCCAGATGCAGCACGTATTTCCGCCGCATCGGCCGGTACACGCGCCCCAACGGGCCGGGATCGGACCACAGATCGGTGGCAAATTCGACCGCCCGCAGGCAGTGCTCGTCCACCGTGTATTTATGATACAGATTGAACTGCAAAAGCCCCCGGGCACGCGCAAAGTCCGGAATGAATCGCTCCAACAATCCCGCATCATGCAGGTCGTGAAGCAAAGGACCCAGCCGGGCCGGATGATTCAACAAGGAAAGGAAATGCCGGCAGGCCTCGGGCGGGGGCATCGATTCCGGCAGGCGGACGCTCTCGCGGCGGATAATCTCCCATGTTTCCGGCGTGATGGGCTTGTTGTAAAGGTTGGCCAAATCGACCAGGCGGATCACTGCCGTCAGATCCTGCCCAATGGCCTCCGCACGGCGCCGCCCGGCCATCAAGCCCGCCGGACCGACGTGGATGCCCTCCTCGACGTGATGTCCGAACAGCACGGTGACTAGCCGCCCCAGCCACTGGCGGGTCTTGGCCCGCGCGACCAAACGCTCGGCTATGTGGCTGACCGCCTTGGTGTGGCGGAAATAATCGCGCATGAATTGTTCGACCGGGAGCAAACCGCCCGCCTGCCGATACCCGTACGCCTCGGCTATGCGGAGTTGTTCGCCGCGGTTGAGCACTTCGGCGGCCTGCCCGGCGTGAAAATGCAACTCGTTGCGCAGGCGCAGGAGGAATTCCCGTGCGGCCATAAGAGCGCTAAGGTCTTCTTCAATCAGGATTCCCATCTCCGCTAATTCGTCGAATTCGGCCGCGCCATAGCGTATAAAACCGATCCAGCGAATAAATTGGATGTCGCGCAAAGTCCCGCTGGAACGCTTTACGTCCGGCTCCAGCAGGAACACGGTGTCGCCGAAGCGGAGACGTTCCACCTGCCTGGATCGCTCAATTTGTGCAACCAACAGCCTGGTGCGGCGATTAACCTGCCTGTGAAACAGCCGCCGGAAACGTTGATATAAATGCTTGTTGCCCGCCAACAACTGCGTATTGACCAGAGACGTGCAGGTATCCGGATCGGTCATGGCCTGGCGGCAGGTTTGTTCCGGGGTGCGAACGCCGTGACCGAGGATCAACCCGGCATCGAATACGTCGCGCAACAGCCGCTCGGCAAAGGGGGCCACGCGCGTGCCAAGACCCAAGGGGTAAAGCACTTGCAGGTCCACGTCGCTGAAGGGCGCGACCTCGCGCCGGCCATATCCGCCGTTGGCCGCCAGGGCTATTTGCGAGAGCAATCCCTTGGGGCCCGACTCGTTCAAATCGTCCAAGGCCACCCCGATCAGGTCGAGCAACACGGCATCGCGCAATCCGGCGAACTTGGCGCACAACTCCACGCCCGAGCAGCCCTCCTGATGCAAGCGTTTGAATTCTTCGTTGCCCCGGGCCAACCGTGCCTTGGCCTCGACAACGTTGGCGCGGATGGAGGGCATGAGTTATGAGCGACCTTAAATTGCGCTTTCGCCGGTTTCGCCGGTGCGGATGCGGACCGCCTCGGAAAGGTCGGTCACGAACATCTTGCCGTCGCCGACTTGTCCGGTCTGCGCGGAACGCATGATCGTATCCAGCACGAGTTGCAGTTTCGGATCCGTCACCACCACCTCGATTTTGATTTTGGGGACGAAATCCACTTGATACTCGGTGCCGCGGTACATTTCGGTGTGCCCTTTCTGCCGGCCGAAACCGCGAACTTCGGTAATCGTCATGCCGGCAATCCCTTGTTCGCTCAGGGCATTTTTCACGTCCTCAAGCTTGAAATGCCGTATGATCGCTTCCACCTTTTTCATCAGACAACTCCTTGACTCGTGCCGTCGGCATCGACGGATTATAGACTATTATACAATCTTATTGCAAATTGCAAATTGTAAACTGCAAATTTTAAATTGAACAAGAACAAAGTGCCCTTATGTACGCCGAACTTTAATCTTTGCCTTTGTTCAATTTGCAATATAACAAACTCGCGTAAAAATAACCTCAAGCCCTCTAATCTCAGATCCCTTATATAAATATATACCCTTCTTCGCCATGTTGACTGGTGTCCAGACCCTCGATTTCATCGGCCCTGGATACACGTAATCCCATGGTAACGTCGAGCACCTTGAGGATTACAAACGTGGCTACAACGGCCAGCACCCAAGTCACCGCCACGGCGATAATCTGAGAGATCCACACTTGCCCGCCTTCCAGCAATCCCAAAGGCTTGTCAAAGAGCTTGGGATCGGTAATTGCGCCGGTAGCCCGGGTGGCAAAAATTCCCGTGAGCAGGGCGCCCAGAGTGCCGCCTACTCCATGCACGCCGAAGACGTCGAGCGAATCGTCATAACCAAATATGGATTTTAACTTGGTGCAGGCCAGAAAACATACGACCCCAACGGCCACGCCCATTATCAATGCCGACATGGGGGTGACAAAACCGGAAGCGGGCGTAATACACACCAACCCGGCCACCACGCCTGAGCATGTGCCCAAGATTGTGGGTTTGCCGCGGAAGATCCATTCCATCCCAGCCCAGGTCAAACCGGCCGCCGCCGCCGCGAAATGCGTGGCGCAAAACGCACTGGCGGCCAGTTCATTGGCGGCCAATGCGCTGCCCGCGTTGAAACCGAACCAACCCACCCATAACATCGTGGCCCCGATTGCGGTATAGGTCAGGTTATGCGGGGGCATGGGTTCGCTGCCGTAGCCCAAACGTTTTCCCAACAACAGGGCGCAGATCAATGCCGATACTCCGGAACTTATATGCACTACCGTCCCGCCGGCGAAATCCAAGGCCCCGCCGGCAGATATCGTTTTAGCATTGTCGCTTCCATACATGAGGATTCCGCCGCCCCATACCCAATGGCACAAGGGGCAATAAACGATGGTGCCCCAAAGGATCATAAACACGACCATCGTGCTGAATTTCATGCGTTCGGCAAAGGCACCGCATATCAAGGCCGGGGTAATAATGAAAAACATCCCTTGAAACAGCATGTGCGTCAATCGCGGGATGGAAAGCTGGGGATGCAAGGGCGTCACCGATTTGCCGTCTTTCCATTCCGCTTGAACGCCATGCATGAATAAGTGATCCGAATTGCCGATCAATGGAGGCGGCGATTTGGCAGTATCGCCGCCAAAACCCAAAGTATATCCATAAAGGCCCCAAATCACCGTCATCAGGCACATCAAAAACACGCATTGCATCATAACGCTTAGAACATTCTTTTTTCGCACCAATCCGCAATAAAAAAGCGCCAGGCCAGGGCCGGTCATCATCAGCACCAGCGCCGAACTGGTCAGCATCCAGGCATTATCGCCGCGGTCGAGCGCGGGCGCCTTGGTTTCAGGGGGTGAAGTAGCCTGAGGGGTGGATGCTTCGTCGGCGGCACATACAAGCGAAATATCCCCTATAAAAAAAAGGCTTGATAAAATAACGACAAATAGAAATACAAAAAGATTAATAGACAGTCTCATGCTAAACCTCATCAGCGAAAAAGATTTCCTGGCATGCGAATGTAAATGTGCTGAGCAATCTTCATGCCAAATTCGGCGGCTAGTAATTGCCCAAAAGGGCATAAAATGTTGCAAACAGATATACTGCGAGATTTTAATCATCAGAAAAAAACTGAGTATCTACCGGATATTGCCTATATAATAGGCATTTAATGGTTAAATAATTGGCATTCCGGGCGAAATACTGTCGGGCGATTAAGATTTTTTCCATGGCACATCGGCAACCCCGGCTTGGACGTTCGATAGTCGCGCAAGAACGAATAATAAATCGCTTAAACGATTTATGTATGCCAATATGTCCATGGAAACAGCTTTTTGGTCGGCTTGGACAAGGGCCGCCAAATGCCGCTCAGCCCTGCGGCATATCGTCCTGGCAACATGGAACATCGCCGCGGACCGAACCCCGCCCGGCAAAATAAACCCTTTAAGGGGCGACAACCTGGCGTCATATTGATCGATTGTTGCCTCCAATTCCTGAATATGCTCTTTTGCGATCTTAGGGCAGGGCGATTCGGCCGGCGAGGACGACGCTATTTCGCTTCCGGCATTGAACAGTTCATTCTGCAACCGTTCCAAGAGCCGGTCGATCTCCTCCGGCAAACGCTCGGTCCGCAAAAGCCCGAGTTCGGCATTGAGTTCGTCCAGCGTTCCGATAACATCCATGCGAGGCGAATTCTTCCACACCCGAGCCCCCCCAAGCAAACTCGTTTCGCCCGTATCGCCGCGGCGAGTGTAGATTTTCATGATTTTTCTCCGGCGGCCAATTTTCCGAGCATCAGCAATCGGCTTTCCGATGCCAGGCTTCGGTATTTTGTTATTCCGGCCGCTGCTGGCTTTAAAAATCCTTCATCCTTTGGAAAAGGAATCGACATTGTCATCCGTATCAAATCGGCCAATGAGTCGGCCTTCATTTTTTTCATGAGTTTGGAGCGGCGGACTTCCACCGCGCGGATGCTGACGCACAAATCCGCGGCGATTGCCTTGTTCGATTTGCCCTCCATGATCTGCCCGAGAACGTCGTATTCGCCCTGCGTAAGACGTTCCAATCGGCGGCGCACTTTCGCAGACTGCACCAATCGTCGCCGGTTGGCCGCGCCCCATTTGAAACACTCTTGTATCGATTCCAAAAGCGCCTGATTGCGGCAGGGCTTTTCCAGAAAATTAAACGCCCCTGCACGCATCGCACGCACAACGGTGGGAACGTCGCCCTCAGCCGAAATCACCACCGCCGGCATGCATACCATCTGACTGTTGACGTGTTCCAGCAATTCCAAGCCGCATGTGCCGGGCAGGCTCACGTCCAACAGCAGGCATCCCGATTGCATGGGATTAAAGGCATCCAAAAACTCCACGGCCGAATTGAAAACCGCCGTTTCCAAGTCCAGCGATCGCATCAGCGAAGTCAGCGATTGGCGGATGCCGGCATCGTCGTCGACAATAAAAACAATCGAATCGTTATTCAAGTTTCCGCTCTCCATTGAGGATTTAGCAGTCAGCGTTCAGTTGTCAGGGTTCAGTATTAAATCTTTCACCTGCATTCTGAACCCTGAACCCTGAAAACTTAAATAATACCCCGGACAGGATTCGAACCTGTGACCACTGGTTTAGGAAACCAGTGCTCTATCCCCTGAGCTACCGGGGCCGATTGCTATCGGTGCTTATATCACAATGGCTCATCGTTATTGAAAATCCATTTCGCATAGCAATTATACCCAAGAATAAGCGACTCACAATGGGAAGAAATTGGCAGATCAGCCGGCAATAACAAGCGGACTAGCCCCTTTTCCTTGAAAAGCGTTGGGAGCGGCAGACGTGGGTACATTGCCCGATTGTGAATTTTCCTGTCGTAGCACTTCACGGCAATTATTCGCGGCTGTCGCTCTTCTATTTCCGCCGTCGCCAAGCGTAGGCCAGCAGGCTGATGATACCGATGCCGCTCAAGACAAAGGTGGAGGGTTCGGGAACACAGACATTGTCGATATTCACGCTCTCTAATCCCCAACTTTCAGTATCCCACTCTGCTGAACCAAGCTGTGAGAACACTTCAAAAGAGATCGTGTAAGAACCCGTAGCAGCGAATTGCGGAAAACAAAAAGTACGCCAGTCCTCACTATAATCGGGCGAGACTTTATAAAAGCATTGTCCGTCAGCAGAATAAATTGAGACATTAAAAGTTCCACGAAACCAGTCACTGTAACCACCGCTGACGTCGCAGATACCCCCTCCACCACCCATATAATCGAACACGCATGATTGACCTGCAACCGCATCAAATGTTTGAGTAGCCGTTTGACGGGATAAAAATATTCTATCCGGAGCATTCCATACCAAAGCCGACATGTAGAGACTTGATACCCCTTCCGATGCCTTTGTACGATCTATATATAAACTAGAACCTTCATTTATATCGTTCTCTCCCCACCGTCCAAAATCCCACGCACTCAATCCCTGCTCAAAGCCGCCATTAACGATTTCAGCTTTAACATCATTGACGCAGAGTGTAAAAGTTAATAACGCAATCGTGTGAAAGTATTTCATAATAGGCAACAAAAATATATTTGCCCTTTTCATATCACATCCCTTTCAAGTTGAAGACGAATTTTCGCCCTTGAATCAAAACACAAGCAGGAAATCCCTGCCAGTTGAACTTTGGAAGATTGGCCCGCAACAAACGAGCCATGTTAAGAATACACGCCGGGCCGTTCTGATACGACCAGAAATGGATGTCCGGGTGCTAACGCTGCCTCAAAACTAGGTGCGCATAAAAGTCAGATATTGCAGTCATCTTATCATTTTCCCTATTTGTATCAACCCCCCTAGCCTATACGCCCCGGCTTTTGCGAGGGATTTCTTTCCCGTAAAAGGCACCGCAGGCCGGTGTGTAGTTTTATCCGCTCAATCCGCCGGCGAATACAAGCAGATTAGCCCTTTTTCCGGGGTGACAACCTCGGCGGCGCGGCTTCGGCAAGGCGACGCTTATTTTGGCGTCTTGGCCACTTCCACCGCGAAAACATACGACTTCCCAAACATGTTCGAGCGGAAGACGATCCATTTCATGTCGGGCGTGAAATTGGCGTTGGGTTCCAGCGCATAGTTGTGTTTGGACATATTCACCAGCCGTTCCCAGCGGAACACGCCCGGTTTAATGAGGCCTTTTTGATTGATGCTGGTCCCGGCGTCGTCGCGCACGAGTTCGGGGTGAAACAGGTAGATCCACTTGCCATTATCGGCGTGGGCCACCATGGCATGATCGCCGCCGTCGCCGCAGAAAAGTTTTCCGTCGGGCGACACGTTGAAATGCACCGACCACTGGTCGCGCTCCAGGTGATACCAGGTCCTGTCGCCCGAGGCAACGTTGTACCCGGCAACCCAGAAATCCTCGCCGCGCGGCGTTTGCAGGTCGTACCAGGCGATCTTGCCGTCGGCGCCCCAGAATTCGTGCCCGGCGATTTCCATGTTCATGGTGCGCTTGTGGATGTTCTCCAACCCGGCGCCGTCCGAGCGAATCAGCCAGAGGCGATCAAGTTTATGCCACGGACCTTCGTGGCAGAACATCAGCAGGGTCGGATCGGTGGGTGAAAACAGCAGATGGTTGAGCCAGTCGTTGCAGTGGTTGAAACTTTTTGTTTCGCCGGTCTTAAGGTTGTAGAAAAACAGTTCCATGGGCAGGTGTTTGTCGAACCGTTCCTGGATGTTCCGGGCCTTGTTTTTACGCGCCGAGTCGGAATTGTCCGCGAGCTCTTCTTCCCGCGCCAGTGCTTCCTTGGCTTGGTCTTCATTCATGAATGTTGTAGTTCCGGCAAGCAAGGTTTCATCGGAGTTTACCGCGCTGACCCGAGAACCGAAGGGTAGTTCTACGATTTTCCGCGTCTCCTTGGTTTCCAGATCGGCCGCGAAAACATTTGTCCGCTGGCTGTAATAAACCTGCCCGGTCTTGCGGCCGACCATGATGGTGCGCAATCGCTTGCCTTCCACGACCTTTTCAATTTTCCGCGTTGCCAGATCGATCGCGAAAATCCCGCTGGGCGAGGTAAAGACCATTTTTTTGCCGTCGGGCGTGTACGCGTTGATGTTGAAGTAAAAGCTCTCGCTGCCCGGCTCGTCCGAAAGGCGAATCACGCGATGCCCGGTGTCGGCGTCAATCCATTCCTTGGGCGGTGGATTTTCAGCGCCGCGCACCATCACTACGTAATCGAGCGTCTGACCGGGCAGATTCAACTTTTCGCCGGGCTTAAAGTCGCGGCTCCAAAGTTCGGCGTAGGCCCTATTAAGCATGTGATCTCGCCACACGGCCTCGGTTTCGCTGTCTTTAAATCCGGCGGCGGCCAGCGATTTTCGCATTGCGTCCGCCTCGCTTGCAATCGCCGGGTCCCGCTCCTTGAGCGTAACCGTCGGATACGCGCCGGTCGAGAAAAGCACAAAAACCCTTGCGCCCTTCGCCGACGGATTGATGCGAAAATCCAGATCCGTTTTGAATTTCGGGTCGCTCAGTCTTCGCGTGGCGATCCAAGCCGCGCCCTCAACTTCCTTCGGCAGTATATCGAACGTGTTGTCCGAGGAACCGTCTACATCAGTATAAACCGGCCCCTGCGACTCGACCGGACGGTCGATAAACACGGCGGGATTTTCCGCATTCGAACTTCGCAAATCCTGCACCAAGGCATTAGGATCGGACTCGCCGTCCGCCTTCTGGTAAATAATCATGCGGTCTGTGTGCCCCCGGCCATCACTTACTTCGACTAAGTTTCGCCCAGGCTTAAGCGGCGTTTTCCAGAAGAACACGTTCGCCGCCGCAATGCCGGGCGCAGGCATAATCTTCCCGTCTTTGTTTTTCATCTCCGCGTCCGGTATGCGATAACTGCCATTCTTGATTTTTTCCTGGGCGATTCCGTTCAGGGTAAGTTGCAACTCCTCGGCGTTGGAGTAAGCCTTTATGCCGTTGTCCGGCGCGAATCCGCGCAGGAAGTGCTGCCGCCCGCAAAGCCGCACCACCGGCCTGGCCGGATCGAAGAACGCCTGAAACAAAAACGCGGTGTCCTTCGGCATGCCAGCCAGCGTAAATAGCCCCTTGGAGTTCCGATTCTTTTTGAATTTCAGGTTGTAGAACTCGCGGAAACTCCACCACAAGAACATGGGGTGACTTGCCACCTCGTTTCGGCAAATCGTCTGCAGCCGATACTCGGTAAACATCTCCGAGTACTCCTCCGGCTCGAACCGATCGACCGTAAACTTTATCGTACCGTATGGAACGTGGTGCGTGATCCAGTCGCCCGATCCGGTCTCGGAAACAATGTCGTTGTGCGGCGATTTGGTGAAATCCGTATATGGGCCCCTGGTGTACCAGCCGTCGTACGTGTTGTAGGCGATAAAATCGCAGTTCTTCGGTTTCTGATCGCCGCTGGCCGCGTAAGTAACCAGGCGATTTGGGTCGCCCTCTTCCCGAATCAGGCCGGCGTAGTGGCTGACCACGTCCGCGATCGTCTCGTTGCCCGCGCTCCAAAAAAGGATGCTGGGATGGTTCCAGTTCTGGCGGACCATCTCGCGCGTGAGCCGCTCGCCGTCGGGCGTGACGGTTTTTTCCTCGTTGCCCGGGTCTTTCCAAAGCTGCCCCGCCAGTCCGTTCTCGGCCCACACCACGATGCCGCGCTCGTCGGCGACGTCGTATTCCAAATGGCTGTGCGGATAATGCGGCAGGCGCACCATGTTCACGCCCATATCGGCCATCCACTGCCATTCGCGGCGCAGATCGTCATCGCTCACCGCGTTCCAATCGTATTCGTTTTGCGCGTGCTTGTTCACTCCGCGAAACTGCACCTCGCGCCCGTTCAGATAAAAGCGGTTGTCTTTGATCGCGATGCTCCGCAGTCCCACGCGCTCCGTTACTGCGTCGCTTACTTTTCCGCCCACGCTGATTTCGGTGCGCACCGTATAAAGATTGGGCCGGCCGATATCCCAGAGTTTGGGATTGGCGATTTTTCCCGCCGCCTTGACCGTTGCCGTTTCCCCGGCCGGAATGGTTTGCTTCGCCTCGAACTCCGCGCAAGTCTTGCCATCGGGATCGCTGACAAAATGGTGAACCACCGCCTCGGCAGGCGACGCCAGCGGATTACGCACTACCGTCCGTGCGCTCAGGTCGGCGCTAGACTCGGTGATGTTGCCGGGCGTCAGATAAACGCCGCTAGAACCCATATCCGGAAAAATATGCATCTCGCCGGTTTTCACAATCCATGCCTTGCGGAACATGCCGCCGTTGACATAGTAAAGCCCGGACCGCGATAAGCAGTTCTTGGCCTCGTCCTCGCGGTTGCTCACCCGCACGTCCAGCGTGTTGGCCT
>JBEKSO010000060.1:0-13335 GCA_049516935.1 Thermoguttaceae bacterium | reverse complement strand
AAAGCATCCAGCGCAGCGTCAAAAGTCTGGCACCGCAGTCCGTCTGGGCCGAAGTCCGGCATGCAGCGATGGAATTGATTTCAGCCGGCGGCACTGGCGAAGCCAGTGGCACGCGCGGCACTGGCGAAGCCAGTGGCACTCAGCAGGCCCCGTTGGATTCGTTAAAAGGCCATTCGGTGGCCGCGTTTTGCGGGCTGGGCAACCCAGCCGGATTCCGGCACACAATCCAGTCGTGCGGATACGCTTTGGCCGGCTTTCGCGAGTTTCCCGACCATCACTGTTACTCCCGGGCAGATATGGAATATTTGGCCGCCTGGGCCGACGGTCTGGGGGCCGAGGCGGTGCTATGCACGCACAAAGACCTGGTCAAAATCGGTCTGGATCGGCTGGGAGGTCTGCCGCTTTGGGCGATTCGGGTGGAGATCGGCTTCATCACCGGCCTGGACGCCCTGGAATCGCGCCTGCTGGCATTGCTGGCACGAACTGCTCTTGGCTGAAATATGCCTTGTCGGTATCCTTCCGCGTTATATATAGCGCCTAAATGGTCGGCCTAACCAAATTACTAATTCCCGGCTACTTTTCTCACCATGAAAATCGCTATTTTTCTACCAAACTGGCTGGGCGATTTTGTGATGGCAACGCCCGTGCTGCGGGCCGTGCGTAGGAAGTTCGGTAATGATGCCCGATTGGTGGGCATACTGCGCCCGTATCTAGCTGATGTGCTCTCGGGCACGGACTGGCTCGACGAACAATGGTTTTTTCACCCCCGGGCCGCGGATCGCTCCCAGCGCGCCTGGGCCGTGGCAAACCGCATGCGCCGAGAACGGTTCGATCTGGCGATACTGCTGACCAATTCGCTCCGCCCTGCGCTGATGGCATGCTGGGCCGGGGTAAAACAGCGGATTGGATATGTGCGATATGGTCGCGGTCCTTTGCTGACGCATAAACTTTATTCCCGCCGGGTAAGCGGCCGAATCGTGCCGGAACCGGTGATCGAAACCTATTTGACATTCGCCGACGCCCTGGGTTGCGGCTACGAATCGGCCCGGCTGGAACTGGCCGTTACCGCGTCTGAAGAAGAGTCGGCCGATGCCGTGTTTAAACGCCTTGGCCTGCGCCGGGACGGCCGGCTGATTATACTTAATTCGGGCAGCGCGTACGGGGCGGCAAGGGTCTGGCCGGCGGAATATTTCGGCCGCCTGGCCCGCCGCCTGAGAGAACAATGCGATCACGACGTGCTGGTAATGTGCGGTCCCAACGAGCGAGGCGTGGCAACAGACATCGTGAAATACGCCGATAGTCCGCGGGTATTTTCCATGGCCGATCAGCCCCTGGACCTGGGCACGGCAAAGGCCTGCATCCGGCGCGGACGCCTGATGGTCTCCACCGACAGCGGTCCGCGGCACGTCGCCGCCGCCCTGGGAAAGCCGGTGATTACGCTGTACGGGCCGACTCCGCCCGTGTGGAGCGAAAATCCCACGCAGCGGGCGATCAACCTGTCGCTGGACCTGGATTGCATCGCCTGTCGAAAGCGTGCCTGCCCGCTGGGACACCATCGCTGCATGCGTGAACTGACCGTGGACATGGTGTTTGCCGCGGTGACCAGGATGCTGGAAAGCTGCCCGTCGATCCGGGAGCCGCATTTTCTTTCAAGTTCCAAGGATTCGGGATTCCCAGCGGGTCCTACTGTGCCGCATTTTCCAACGCTTGCCGGCAAGATGGACATATTAAATTCGGGGCAGGGAACCATCGGTTCCATGTAACCATGTAATATTTTGCCAATGATACAGAGTCAAAGAAATACCGCATCAACCGATCCGGCCAAACTGGGATTCGAGCCGGCCGACAACGGCCGAGTATGGTTCGACCGCCGTTTTAGCGCGCCGCTGGGCCGGGCCGGCTTGACAGGCTTTGAGCAGATAATGGCCAGGGCCGACGCCCGCTGCGAGAAGATCCTCGAAGATCGGGAGGTATGGCACCTGCGCGTGCGGTCGCCGGACGATAAATCACAAGGCCTGTATTTGAAAAAGCATCACGTGCGGTCATGGGTCGGCAAGTTTAGGGCGTTATTGGGAATTGGGCCTGCCCCGACCCCGGCCCGTATCGAGGCTAAAAATGTCGCCGCGCTGTCGGCCCAAGGCATCGCGGTGATGAGGCTTATTGCCTACGGCGAACGGATGCGATCGGACGGGCTGCAAGAGTCGTTCGTTATCAGCGAAGAACTGGAAAATTACTTGGAAATGCATCATTACTTGCGGGGGCGATTTAGATTATCGCCGCTGGGGCGCCGCACCGAGCGAGATCAGGATCTCAAGCGGCTGGTGAGCGATATCGCCCGAATCGTGCGGCGATTGCACGCGGCGGGGTACAATCATCGCGACTTGTACTGCTGCCATTTTTTTGTCAAGGACATGCCGCCCGCGCGGCGGGAGATCCGCCTGATCGACTTGCAGCGGGTACAGCGCCGCCGCTGGTTTCGCCGCCGCTGGCTGGTCAAGGATCTGGCTCAATTGGCCTGGTCGGCCCCGAGTTGTTGCATTAAACGCACGCACAAGATGGCTTTCATGCGGGAATATCTGGGCGCGGCCAAACTGGGCCCCGCCGACAAACGCCTCATCCGCGCGGTGCTCGTCAAACAACGCCGCATGGAACGGCGCTTGGGAAACGACAATTAGGAGTGTCTAGGTGAAAATCGGTTTGGTGAATAAATCGTTCGATCCGCGCCGGGGTGGGGCTGAAGCCTGGATCTACCAGCACATGCTCAATTTGTCCGAGCGAGGACATGATGTCCACATCGTAGGCCAAAATATTCCCGCCGAAATTACCCGCCTCCCGGTTGTAGTACACCGCCTGGTGAACGCGCGCACGGCTCTGAAAAGGGCCGAAGCGGCGGAAGCCATACTGCGCGGGCTAGATCTGGATTTGATTCACGACATGGGCCTGGGCTGGTACTGCGACATTTTCCAGCCGCACGACGGATGTTGGCCGGCTATTACTCGGCAAAAATTGCTTTCAATGCCGCATTGGCTTCAGCCGATCAAAAGGCATATCGACTCCTGGTTGCCCAGATACCGTCAAATACAAGAATTATCCAAAAGGCGGGCGGGCAAAAACAATTTTCTTTTGTTGGCTGTTTCACACAAAGTGGCGGCGGAGTTCAAAAAACACTATCGAATACCACAGAAACGAATTCGGGTGATTTACAACGGGGTGGACGTGGACCACTTTTCCCCACGACGCCGGGCGGAATTACGCCAATCCGTGCGGCAAAAACTGGGAATTTCCCCGGATACCCTGCTGGCCATATCGGTGGCGCATAATTTCAGGTTGAAAGGCATTCCCACGTTACTGAAGGCAATGGAAATAATCAAGTCGGAAAATCTTCCTTTTCACGCGGTAGTAGTAGGCGGAAGGAATTTACAATCATGGCGGTTATGGGCGCGCATTCGCCGTTTGCCGGTAACCTTCGTCGGCACCCAGCCCGATACGATGCCGTTTTACGCGGCCGCCGACATGCTGGTGCATCCGAGTTTTTACGATAGCTGCAGTTTGGTGCTTCTGGAATCGGCCGCCTGTGGACTGCCAATGTTGGTAAGCAGGGAAAACGGAGCGGCGGAACTCCTAACCGACGGGATCGAAGGCCTGCTGCTTAACGATGCTTCGGACGCCGGGCGATTGGCCGCGCAAATGAAATTCATGCTCGATCCGGACACGAGAAAACGAATGGGGTCCGCCGCCCGCCGCCTGGCCGTTAAACACACCTTCCAGCACAACTTCGACGAGATCATCGCCATTTATCAACAAATTAAGGAAGACAAGCGGCGATATTTGGAAAGCGTCTTGTCATGAAAATCTGTCTTGTAATAAATATTTTCGATCCGTGCTGCGGCGGGGCCGAGCGCTGGACGCATCAATACGCGGAATATCTGCTCCAACAAGGCCATGCCGTTCACGTTGTAGCTCAAAAACTTAAGTATGACCAGCGTCAAGTGCCCATTGTGCCGCATAGCTTGGGCCGGATTGGTTCGCCGTTGCGGCGGGCCGAAGCCGCCATTGAAAAAATCCGCACCCTTAAGGCCGACATCATCCACGACATGGGCGTAAGCTGGTATTGCGACGTGTTCCAACCCCACATCGGATGCTGGAACGCGCTTGTCAGGCAAAAATTGCTGTGGACGCCCCCGGGCTTAAGATCGATTAAACGCCTGTTGGATCCTTGTTTGCCGCGTTACCGGGAGCATCGGTTGGTGGCTGAAAGGCAAGCCGCAAATGAGAATCAAATTTTGGTGGCGCTCGCGCACAAAGTCGCCGCGGAGTATCAGAAATTCCATAATGTGCCATCCAGTCGTATTCGCGTTATATACAACGGCGTCGACGTGGAAAATTTTTCGCCCCGGCGCCGGGCGGAATATCGCCAGGCGATGCGGCAACGCCTGGGCATTGCCGACCACCTCCTGCTGGTCCTTGCCGTAGCGCACAACTTTAGGCGCAAAGGCGTGCCGACCTTGCTCAAGGCCATGTCGATTCTCGCCTCCAGGCATCTGCCCGTTCATGCCCTGATCGTCGGCGGAAAGCGGATCGGCTGGCAGAAATACGTTTCGCAATTCCGTCATCTGCCGGTAACTTTCGTCGGCGCCCAGCCCGATCCGGTTCCATATTACGCGGCGGCGGACGTGCTAGTGCATCCCACCTTCTACGATAATTGCAGCCTGGTTTTTTTAGAAGCGGCCGCCAGCGGATTGCCCTCTCTTATCAGCCGCGAGGACGGAGCGGCCGAATTGCTGACCGACGGCCTGGAAGGGTTGTTGATTGAAGACCCGGCCGATGCCGACGGACTTGCGGCAAAAATGGAACTTATGCTCGACGCCTCGCTCCGGGAACGCATGGGGGCGGCGGCAGTCGGTTTGGCCGCGAAACATACATTGGAGCGAAATTGCCGGGAGATCTTCGGCATATACGGACAATTGGAAAATTCCGCCGCAGGAAAAGCGGCCTGATTTCACGCAGCCGCATTGGCATCGAAACAAAACCGTGCATCCACCGGCATTTCTTAAGCCTATTTTCGCGCGGTAGCTTCCGCTTTACTCCCCAGTGACGCCGAATTCTTTGCATCGCCTTGTTTTAGAACAATTAGCGATTCATTGGTGCCGGGTGGAAGATTAGAGGTCTCAATTTCCACATATCCTAATTTTGTTAACTGCTCGATAAGCGGTCGAGGGTTTCTCAAATTATTGCGATTTGTAGCCAGAAGGAATATCGCGTCGGGTTTAAAATTTTGCGCCTTTTCCAGAATGGCGGAGGAAACCAGGCTTTTATCCAGAATGATCGGATTAACGCCGGCGTAATATGCCACCACGGGCGTTGTTCCTTCCGATCCCAGCAAAAGGGCTTTAGAACCATATGTTTCACGCACCCAAGCGGCCAACTGCAATTCGGCATTTCGGCGGTTGAAATCGGCCGAAAACGCTATTGCCCAACCGCTCAGTGCAACAATTAATATCGGCGCGGAAACAGCCACATACCGCGGAAACGCCGCCGAATTCAGGCGTTCAACAAGCCTTAGAATCCTCTGCGATAGGGCCATTAGCCCCAAAGCCGCAAATGGCGAGCCCATTATTACAATCGGCAGAAAATACCGATCGCTGGCTTCGTGGGCGAACCAGGTTTGGATCCAAGCGGCCAGCATTACTAACAAGGCCGTGTAAAACAAAGGCTGGTGATCGCGCCTGGCCCACATTCGGCGCCATATCCAAATTCCGCCCAACATCAGCAAGGCAAACAGCGGCGAAAGACTTTTGACCATCGTGGGAACGTAAATCTCAAGCATTCGCACCAATGAAATGGCCCGTCCATGCATTTCCGATCCCGCCAACTCGGCAGAAACGGCATTGGTCCACCAATGGAATAAACGCTCGACGGGCGCCAAACGAGTAAAGACCCATTCCGACTGATGCCGCAACCATGTGATATTGACCAGCAGGATCAACGCGGGAAAGACAATCAGCGATATCAACCAATAGACGATAATCTTTATTTTTTCCCGGCCGACGCGCGACGCTTTGTATCGCCAAAAAGTCCAGAGACAGAGGGGAATCAATAAGAAAAGTCCCTCGAAGCGCGTCAGCACGGCAAGCGTTATCGAAAAACCGGCGGCAAATGAAAAAACGGCGCGAAGATCGGTCAGCATCCGCCATTGACAATAAAGCGCCAGCGTGAACAGAAACCAGAATGTCGGATCGCGCATTATCTCCGGACTCCATTGAATGAAGATCGGATGGACCGCATACAGGATACATGCAATGAAGGCCGCCTCGTCATCGAATTGCCGGCGAACAAAACCGTAGAGCGGAAGCACTACAAGGCTGGACATCAACACGCACCAAAATGTGCCGCCCGTTTCCCAACTTAATCCCAACCGCTTAAGAACCACGAGCGTGACCGGGAAAAAATTCAGGTTCATTTCCCGAAACGCCTGCTGGAAATGTCCTTCATTCAATTCCGACGCCAGGCGGATGTACAATACTCCGTCGGGACAAATGCTGCTCACTTTCATACTGATCAAAGCGCGTGGTATGAAAGAGAAAAACAGCAGCACTAAAACGACTAAATAACGGCGGGGAAAACGCCGTTGCCGCTCATCCCCGGCGGCCAAATGATTTGGATAATCGGCCGGAAGCGCGCGGAGATAGTTTGATACCCTTGAACCAATTGTTATGGGTATCAATTTTCCGACTCTTGCCCGCAGATCGTGCACCGATTGAGTATCGGAAATACTTGAGGGCATGGTCGCGCTCATCAATAATCCCCCGAATCTCCTAAACCGGCCAAAACACACCCCTAGTCCAAGAAGAGAAAAAGAGGTCCGATAATAATGCCTTCAGGATTTTAATGCAATATCAATTATCCGGGAAAGCACATTCAAGTATCGTTTCAGAGCGTACCTTTTGTGCTGGGAATGCCTGGCACCCGCGGATCGAGTTCCACCGCGTTGCGCAGTGCCCGGGCGGTGGCTTTGAAAATGGCTTCGGCGATGTGGTGGCTGTTGCGCCCGTGATGGACTACGATGTGCAAGTTGCACATGGCGTTGGCGGCGAAGGCCTGCCAGAATTCGCCCACCAGCTCGCTCTCGAACTGGCCGATCCTGTGCGCGGGAAATTCGGCCTTAAACACCAAAAACGAGCGGCCGCTGAGGTCCACCGCGCTGGTGACCAGGGTTTCTTCCATGGGCAGGGTAAAATGCCCGTAGCGGCGTATACCCGCCTTGTCGCCCAACGCTTCCTTGACCGCCTGGCCCAGACATATTCCCACGTCCTCTACAGTGTGGTGTTGATCGACTTGAAGATCGCCCCGGGCCTTGATGCTCAAGTCCATGGCGGAATGTTTGCCCAAGAGCGTCAGCATGTGGTCGAAAAAACCCACGCCCGTGGCGATCTCGGCCGTGCCGCCGCCGTCCAAATTCAGATCCAGTTCGATATCGGTTTCCACCGTTTTGCGATGAACGCTGGCGCTGCGTGACATAAAGCAATCTTCCTTGTTCCCATGCTCCGCCTGGGAACGCACTAAACCATGGTTTTCAGTTGGTCCAGGAGGGCGTCGATTTCGCCTTCCGCGCCGACGCTTATGCGCAAACCGTCGCCCCAGCCCGGATAATCCATGTATCGGACCAGGATGCGGCGGCGTTTGAGTTCCTCGTAAAAGGAGCGGACTGAACGGCCGGGCAGGGTATTCCAGGTGAAATTTGCCTGCGAATCGAGCGTTATAAACCCCAATGCCTGCATTTCCCTCAAAAGCCGGTTCCGCGTGGCGATGATCTTAGAGCGATTTTCGGCCAGCCATGCTGCATCGCCGATGGCGGCCGTGGCCGCTGCAATCGAGAGGGCGTCGCAATTGTACGAATCCTTCAGCTTGACAAACTGCTCGATCAAGTGCGGCTGGGCAATCAGGTATCCGAACCGCAAGCCGGCCAGTGCGTATGACTTGCTCAGCGAACGCGAAACCATAATCTTCTCGCTCTTTTTTACAAGACTCAGACAATTAGTTTCGGCGAAATCGACGTAAGCCTCGTCGACCAAAAGCGGACAAGGCAGACAACGGCCGATCTCCAAAACCCGCTCCGATGCAACCATCGTGCCCGTGGGACTGTTCGGATTGGCCAAAAACACCAATCGTGGATTACCCTCCGGCGAAGCAAACCGCGCGGGCAGCGACCAATCGGCCTGAAAATGAATTTCTTCGTACCCGGCGCCCTGAAGTTCGGCCAGGGTTTTGTACAGTATATAACTGGGATAAGGCAGGCGGAGCAACTGCCCCTGCCCGACCAGAGTGCGCGTGACGATGGTTAAAATGTCGTCGCTGCCGTTGCCGCAAAGTATCCAACTGGGATCTACGCCCAGCACTTCGCCCGCCCGGCGGCGAAACGTCTCGGCCATGGGATCAGGATATTTTTTCAACCGGCCGACGGTCTCTTGTATCGCCTCGGCAACGGCAGGCGACGGTGGATATGGATTTTCATTTGTGTTGAGCTTAATAAACGCGCCGTCCTGCGGCTGTTCGCCCGGCACGTAGCCGGCCATCGCTTCAATCTCGGGTCGAAAAAAGGACATGGCAAGTTGGCAGTAGTTAGTTTAGTAGGTTATGCTTTAGCATAACACGGAAATAACATTTTTTATTTACATAACAATGTATAACGGATGTTATGCTAAAGCATAACCTACGGGCTACGGGCTGGTTATTCATTCATCCCTCATCCCTCATCCCTCATCCCTCATCCCTCATCCTTATTTCCACGCTCGCCTTGTGTCCGGTTAATCCTTCTTTTGTTGCTATGACTTGCACATCCGCGGCGAGGTTCATCATGCCTTCACGGGTGAAGTGGATGATGCTGTTGGATCGCAGGAAATCGTTGCAGGACAATCCGCTGGCGAATCGGGCCGTGCCGCTGGTGGGCAGCACGTGCGACGGGCCCGCCGCATAATCGCCCAAGGCCACGGGCGTGTAATTGCCCAAAAATATCGCGCCGGCATGGCGGATTTTCTCGGCCAACCGCTCGGCGTCGGCCGTGGCAATGTGCAGATGCTCCGGAGCGATCTCGTCCGCCAGGGCACAGGCTTCGTCGGCGTCGCGGGCCAAAATCACCGCGCCATACTCCTCCAGACTTTGCCAGGCAAGTTCGCCCCGCTCGACCTGGGATAACTGCTTTTCCAGCGCAGCCACGGCCGCGTCCAGAACCTTGGCGTCCCAGCCGATCAGCACGCTCGCCCCGGGGGCGTGCTCGGCCTGGGCGATCAGGTCAAAGGCGGTATATTCCGGCCGGGTGGAATCGTCTACTATCACCACCACCTCGCTCGGTCCGGCGATCGAGTCGATGTCCACCTCGCCGAAGACGTATTTTTTCGCCAGGGCCACGAACAAATTGCCGGGACCGACGATTTTATCCACCCGAGGAATGCACTCCACACCGTAGGCCAGCGCGGCCACGGCCTGGGCCCCGCCGAGCCGGTAGACCTCGGTTATACCCAACTCGTGACATGTGGCGAGCATGTCGGCATTGTACGAGCCGAACTTGGTGGGCGGGGCCACGACGGCCAACTGTTTAACGCCCGCAACCTGGGCCGGCACGGCGCACATCAGCACGCTGGACGGATACGCAGCCGCGCCGCCGGGCACGCAAATCCCCACCCGATCCAACGCCCGATATCTTTGCACAAGATAACCGCCCGGACGCTCCACGCGGACGTCCTTGTGCAAAATGGCCTCTTGAAAAACGCGGATGTTTTCCCGCACACGGCGCACCGCCTGCAAAAATTCCGCATCGGCCCCGGCATGCGCCCGCTCCAGTTCGGCCTGGGGCACTCGCACCGTCTGGGGTGTAAGTTGGGCCTTGTCGATCCGGGCCGTGTAATCCAGCACGGCTGCCAGACCCTTTTCGGCCACCTCGCGGCAAATGCGCTCCACGACCTGCCCGGGCGAAAGCGGTTCGCCAAAGACCTCCATCGTCCGCTCTCGGGCCGAGGGGCTGACAATGTCACCCCGAGGACTAAGTTTTTCCCGCAAAGCGGCCATTGCCGCGCGGATGTCGTCCCGGCGACTGTCGATGCGGCGGATTTTCAGAGGCGTGGATGGCATGATTTGAATTATTATGGCCCTATAATGTACCTAACAAAAGGTAGACAAATAGAATTATTATTGTGTTCAGTCCTTTTTCCCGAAGAAAAATCCAGAATAGGCAATATAATTGAAAGAATCCAAAATATACAGGGACATTTTAACCCCCCATATCCAGGGATCGAATAGGTTGGTATCCTAAAGAAAAGGAAGTTAATCCTCTTAAGGAGCAAAAGCATGAGTGCACAAAAAATTCCATTCCTTAAGCGGGTATTGTTAAGAAATTACAAAAGTATACAGGAATGCGATGTCAATCTTGGGTCTTTGATGCTTCTGGTAGGCCCCAACGGATCAGGAAAGAGCAATTTTTTAGACGCATTGCGTTTTGTGGCGGATTCACTTCGCAGTACAATGGATCAGGCACTACGCGAACGTGGAGGGATTGAAGAGGTGCGTCGCCGCTCTAGAGGACATCCGACCCATTTTCTGATCCAACTAGAATTAAATCTTCGAGAAGAGACAAAAGCTTCATATCATTTTCTTGTTAGAACCCGGGAAGGACGCTTCAGAATTCAAGAAGAAAAATGTACGATTGGAGACGGTAATAAAAAAGCGGAATATTTGATACAGGAGGGAGTTATTAAATCCTCCAGTTTTCATCCCACTCCACCGGTTCCGATTGACCGTCTATATCTGAACATAGCTTCCGGTTTCCCAGAATTTCGTCCACTATACGAATCACTTTCAGGAATGGGATTCTATAACATAAATCCAGCTAAGCTACGTGAATATCAAGAACCAGATCCAGGAAATTTATTATTACGGGATGGTGGAAATCTAACGAGCGTTATTGCATCGATCGAACGCAATAACAAAAAAGTAAAAGAAAGAATCGAAGAGTATTTAGGAAGTATTGTAACGGGCGTAAAAGGTGTCGATAAAATAACTTTGGGGACAAAGGAAACCTTGGAATTTAAACAGATTGTTGCGGGAGATGAGAATCCCTGGAGTTTTTTCGCTCAAAATATGTCAGATGGAACATTACGTGCTTTAGGTGTTCTTGTATCCTTATTTCAATGTTTTGACAGGCCTCCAGATTCCCCAATTCCGCTGGTAGGAATTGAAGAACCCGAATCAACTCTTCATCCAGCCGCTACAGCGGCGCTGATGGGCGCTTTATATGAAGCATCACATTTTACTCAGGTTCTAGTTACAAGTCACAGTCCTGACTTACTTGATACCGAAGAGCTAGACCCTAACTCGTTGTTAATTGTTGATGCACAAGAAGGTAAAACAACCATAGGTCCAGCCGATGATGCCAGTAAATCCGCCATGATGGATAGGTTATATACTGCTGGTGAATTGCTTAAACTGGAACAATTAAAACCGCAACCAAAACCTCTTGAGCCATATGATGACGAAGAGGAGTTTCCACTTTTTCGACAAAACCATGACTCTTGATGTATGTAGTATAGTCGAAGGCCAGGGAGAAATCGCGGCTGTGCCGTTATTAGTGCGCCGCTTAGGGGCGATTTTAAGACCAAACCTCGATTTGAATGTTTTACGTCCAATACGAGTACCAAGAAATAAGGTTATAAAACAAGTTGAGCTTGAACGAGCTATTGAATTTGCGATGCGACAATCAAGGCCTCCAAGAGTGTTGATAATTCTGCTTGATTCCGATGATGATCCACCTTGTACCTTTGGTCCTGATCTTACAGCTCGCGCCCTTAAAGCCAGAAGTGATGTTATATTTAGTGTTGTGTTGGCGAATCGAGAATTTGAATCTTGGTTTTTATCAGCTTTAGAATCTTTACAAGGATGCTGCGGACTGGCGAAAAATCTAATGTCTTTAACTAATTCGGAAACCAAGCGCGACGCCAAAGGTGAGTTGTCAAAACACATGAAAGATAGAATTTATTCTCCTGTTCCCGACCAAGCCAAATTAACTGCGAAATTCGATATGGATCTTGCCCGCCGTAACTCCGATTCATTCGATAAATGCTGGCGAGAAATTGAGCGGTTGCTGAAAGAAGGCGCTGCGCAAACAAGCTAAAAAAACAATTATTTTTCTGCGGGTGTTTCCGCCTCGGGCAAAGGCATAAGATGCGGAATGCCGGCTTTGTCGATTTGTAAAACGTATGTTTCCATGCCGGCTTCCAATGGTTTGTCGTCGGATGGCCTGGAAAAACTCAGCTCCACGATCCAGCCCGTCCACACCTCGGGATCGACGGGATAGTAGTCGAAGACCATGTTGCCCAAACTGTAGACGATCGGGCAGCCCTTATAAATATCGACCGTTTGGATGACGTGCGGATGAGTCCCGATTATCGCGTTCGCGCCCGCGTCGATCAGCCGCCGCGCCAATTCTTTCTGCTCGGTCGTGGGTCCCGGAGTGTCTTCTTTTCCCCAGTGCAGATAAGGTATCACAATATCGGCATGATGTTCTTCGCGGGCCGATTTAATGGCCTTTACAACGTCTGGCTCGTCCAACCAGGCCACTCCCGGCTCCTCTTGGCCGGCCGCAAAAGATTTGGGGGGAAAGCGGTTGAATCCCAGCAAGGCGATCCGCAGGCCGTTGCGATCGAGGATCAAGGGCCGATAGGCCTCCTGGGAATTGCGTCCGCCGCCAAAGCATGGAAGTTCTGCTTTTTTCAGCAAGGCCAATTGATCGAGAAAAGCCGCTTTTCCAAAGTCGCAGGAATGGTTATTCGCCAGGTTTATCGCGGAAAAATATTTTTTCAAAAGCGGAATGCTGCCCGGCGGTCCGCGGAACGTATAAGGCTTGAGAACTTGCTCTCCTCCTTCTACGACCGCGCATTCCAGGTTGCAGACGGCAATGTCGGCCTTATGAAAAATAGAGGCGAATTCCGCAAAGGGATCGGTACCGTGGACAAGAGCATGGCCGGGTCCGCCGTCGAGCATAACGTCGCCGGCAAAAACCAGCCTGACGGTCTTCGGCCAATCATCGGCCGCGCGTGCCGCATTCGACCCGACGACTGCCGGCAGCAAAAAGCATATTGCGATTGTCCGCAATGCGGCAATAAAGAGAGGATTCAAATCTAACGATCGACGGCTCATGATTTGGCAATAAATTCCGGGGGCGGGCGGAAATCCTCAAAAAGCCCCCTCTTTTGCATATAGAAAATTATAGGTCCCCATTTTTCAGTTTTGCCTTAAATGGGGGAATTTTAGGGACTGTCCTGATTTTCGCATCGACGAAAATGGGAC
>JBEKSO010000059.1:0-13350 GCA_049516935.1 Thermoguttaceae bacterium | reverse complement strand
AGAACAATAAGCAAGAAACTCAAAAATAAGATGTTTTTCACCGTTGGGTAACGCATGATTCTGCACTCCTGGATTCTGTAGAGGGTTTCTATTAGTGATATGTACTGCCGATAGGCCGTACACAAATGTCTTGGCACAACAACGTTTTATCCGGGTTTCATGACATCCGACTATTTAGGGCAAGAACCCGGCGATGAATTCCTGGTGCAAAACTGAGGAGAAAAATAATATGAGACCTCGGACATTAGATAATGTCGAAAGGTCGAATTATTTGACCGCGACGCTGCCTCGCTGATAAGCGTTCAAGTGCGATGGCGTCAAAATATCAGTTCCTTGCGGAATGTCAAGTATTTACATGAGCTTTTTCCACAAATTAACTCTATCGGGGAATGATTTCGTCAGAAAAAAGCCCCACCCGGGGCATGGAAAAGTATCCGAAGCGTGAAAAAATCGTGGACGATTTCCACACCTTCTTTGTGGGCGATCAAGGCATCCTGGTCCACGACAACACGCCCCGCGAACCAACCGCCGCTCTTGTCCCGGGCCTGCTACCCCAAGCGCCCGTTGCCGACAAAAACCATCCACAAAAGTAAGAACTGCCCACTGGCGCCGTTAGAAAAACTGGAGAATAAGGATTTGAACTTTAACTAACTGATCCAGAATCAATTTTTCGTGATAGAGCGTTTTCCGGAACATCAACGTTAGGATTCTGATATTAAATACAATACCCCGTGCCGGCCAAGACTTGAAGCCGCCAAAGACAAAAGGCTGCCCATCGATGCGCTTTGCCCTCAATTTATACGACTTCTGCCAACCATTTAAGGTTTTTAGGGGGGTATAGTTGATTAAAATAAGGAAAATGGTAGGATAGTTGCTATATCTGGCTTCTATAGTCACCTAGCCAAGAGGTAGCGCAGCACGCCAATAACCCATTTCTGGTCGTATCAGAACGGCCCGGCGTGCATTCTTTAACGTGGCTCGTTTGCTACGGGCCCAATCTTCCACGGTTCAATTCGCAGGGATTTCCTGCATGTAAGATTTTTCATCTCAAGCGAGGAGACAAGCATTCATGTGTCACAAACTGAATCGGATGATTTTGGCGGCAGTGATGTTGATCTTGGCTGCCAGTTTTGCACAAGGGCAGACTCACGCTCCATGGCCCACTGACTGGAACAATTGGAGCGACCCAGCTCTTTGGGCCACCGTGGATGACGAGAGCAACATGCCCGACACCCGCTACAACGGTATTTCCGTGGGCGCTGTGGATTATACCTATCAGATCGGCAAGTTTGAGGTCACTGCGGGGCAGTATTGTAATTTCCTCAATTCCGTGGCCCAGACGGACACCTATGGACTATATAACGATAACATGGATGTGGATTATAATTTTACAGGATGCAATATCAAAAGAACAGGCAGTTCGGGCAACTACATCTACAATGTAGCATCCGACAGGGCCAACCGGCCAGTTAATTTTGTGAGCTTCTGGGATGCTTGCCGGTTCGTCAACTGGCTGCACAATGGGCAGCCAACAGGGCCTCAGAATCTTTTTACAACGGAAGATGGTGCGTACACGTTGAACGGATACAATGGGCAGGACGGAAAGATGATCGCGAGGAATCCTGGGGCAAAGTACTGTATCCCAAATGCAGATGAATGGTACAAGGCGGCGTATTACGAGGGGGGCAACACCGACGCGGGATATTGGGACTACGCAACACAGACTAATCTGCCACCTTCCAACATAGTGACCTACCCCGACCCGGGGAACAACGCGAATTTCAGTTACGCGATTGATAGTCCTTATTATCGCACACCTGTGGGCGAATTCGAGAACTCTGAAAGCGCCTATGGGACATTCGACCAATCGGGTAATATCTTGGAATGGATCGACACAATAGTTTCTCAAGGTCCAGATTGGGCGTCGCGCGAGGCGCGTGGCGGTGCTTTCAACTATAATGTAGACGGCCTTGAAGCGTCGGAACGACACTGGGGCTACCCGACGATTGAATATGTCTACTCAGGTTTCCGAATTGCAAGTGTTCCGGAGTCCGTTCCTGAGCCCGGTTGCATCACACTGTTGTTTGCCTGTATCGCGTGCCTGTTGTCATACGCTTGGCGACGGCGGAATCAATTAGATGAAAAGAATGTGCAGGGAGGTCATCCGTCAAGCCTTGGGTCGGAATCCCGGGAATTTGAAACCCGCACCCTCATCTCCCGACCGGTATAACGTACGATCTTGGTCTCGCGGCCCTGCGGGGAGATTAAAATGAGCCGGAATTCGCGCGACGGCGCCATGGTGGGGAAACTGCCTTGGCGTCCGCCAATGACCAGTTCGCCCCGGTCATCGTCCCAGAAGAGCCGCACGATGGCGAAGACGCCCGTTTCGTAGTCGTAATTATCCCCCGCGTCCTCATATAGCGCGAAGCGGCCGTCGGCCCCGCGATAGATGCGGATCTCATAGGGCGCATCCGGGATCTCATCCACGAATTGCATCACGGGCGACATCGGCAGGATCGCGCCGGCCCGCACGAAGAGCGGGATCGTTTCCAGCGGAGCGTCGGCCTCGATGGTCCGTCCGCCTTCCTCCGCCTTTTCCGTCCAGAAGTCATACCAGCGGCCGCCTTTCGGCAGATAGACCTCGCGGCGTTTCGCGGACTGGCGGATCGGCTCGGAATTGCGCCGGTAGTACATCGGCTTGGTCACCGGGCAGACCATTAAGACCGGGCCGAAGAGATACTGGTCGGTCAGGTCGTGGGTCGCGACGTCGTCCGGAAAATCCAGGGCCACGGCCCGCATCATCATGGAGCCGCTCATGGTCACCTGGGCCGCCAAGGAATAAATGTACGGGATCAGCCGGTAGCGCAGCCGGATGTATTTCGCGATCGTGTCGAAGAAAGGCGTGCCGGCATCACCGAAGCGCCAAATCTCCCGCGCAGCGTCCGTGCCGTGAGAGCGGAACATCGGCAGAAACACGGCATACTGCAGCCAACGGGTATAGAGCTCCCAGAAACCGAGATCGGAGCACCCCGTGTCCTTGGGATCGGGCTCTTGGGCGTTGGCATCGGTCAGACCGCGGCAGCCGGCATCGTAGTCGCCGCGCCAGAACCAGAGAGTGGGATCGCGGCGGATGAAAAAACCGCCGATGTCGAGGGTCCAGTACGGTTCGCCCGTCGCACAAAAGTTCACTCCCTCGGGGATGGAGCGGCGGAGCGTTTCCCACGTGGCCGAGATGTCGCCGGACCACGTGATGGTCGCATACCGATGCTGACCGGCGTAGGAGGAGCGAGTCAGGTTGACAACGCGTTTTGCGGCGGTCGTCCTCCGCTGCCCCTCGTAAATTCCCTGGGAGTGCAAGAGCGAGTAGGCGTTGATCAGTCCGGGATCGAGGTACAGTTTAGATTGCCCCGTATTGATGGCGAGCCGGTCGAGCGGTTCGGGTTTCAGGGCGCCGGCCCAGTCGGCCTCGAACGGTTCGGTGCAGTCGCACCACCAGGCGTCGATGCCACGCGCGAATAGCCCGCGATTGGCTTGCTCCCAGTAGCAGCACCGGGCAGCTTCTTGGAAGGCGTCGTAGGTGGAATGGTTGCCCAGCATCAGTCCGCGTTCCAGCAGTTCGCACTGGTCGGGGCACCCGCCGCTCATGTGCGGCCAGATGGATACCATCAACCTGGCTCCCAGCTCATGCAGTGCGCGGGTGAAGGCCGGCGGATCGGGAAAGCGGACCGGGTCGAATGATTTTTGACCCCAGCCGCTGCCGGCGGGCCACGACTTCCAATCCAGCACGATCAAATCCAGCGGGATGTTCCGCCGCCGGTACTCGCGGACGATATCGAGCATCTCGCGCGCGTTTACATAGCGCTCCTTGGACTGTGCGAAGCCGAAAATCCATTTCGGCGGCAGCGGCGCACCGCCGGTCAACTCGTGAAAACCGCGGGTGACATCGTCGAAGCGTTCGCCCCGGATGAAATAGTAGTCCAGTTCATCCACGACATCGGCCCAGAGGTACGAGCCCTGGGCGTCGTCGTGGAAGGTCATGAGCGAACAGCAGTCGAACAGCAAGCCGTAGCCCCGCGTGGAGACAAGGCACGGCACGACTGCCTTCATATTCTGCTGGTAAAGCTCCCGCGACTTACCGCGCAGGTTGCCAAAACCCTCTTCATGAGAGCCGAAACCGAAGAGCGCCTCGTTTTCTGCGAAGACAAACTCGAGCTTGGCCTCCAGCGCGCTGCGGTCGAGCACGCGATGGCAGTCGGTGGCGGAAGCGCGAACGCCATCCACGCTCTGGCCGGAGACAACCTTAGCGTTCTTGTTGTAAACGTTCTTGTAGACCTCTTTGACGGTCAGCCACTTTCCGCCGCGGTCCGGCTCGCGCACCAGCAGGCGGTCTTGGCTGTCGAAATAACTGATCGCGCCCGTTTGCTTGCTGACGACCAGTTTGAGGGCGTTTGTAGCAATGACAAAGTCGGCCGTGTCGTCCTGGAGGCGGTAGTCCCGGCAACTCGCCTTGGTTGTCACTATGAGACTTGGCTTCGTCGCAAACGGCTTGCCTTCAGTGCAGGTCAGCCGTGCAATCGCCTCGGTAATGAAGCTGATGCGCAGGCGCCGGTTGCCGTCGCTCAGGATCACCGCACCGTCGTTGCTTTCCAGGGTATACATGTTCGTTCCTCTACCAAGAGCTTCTAACAAAATGATGTGTGCCACTGCTTGCATGCAAGCAGTGCTGTTGGAAGTATCGAAAATTCACTGCTTGCAAGCAGGGCACCGACCGAAGGTTGGTCGTGGCACACAATTTGACTTTTAATTTCATTTTGTTAGAAGCTCTAAATAACCGCGTGGTCTCCTAGCTCTGGGCGCCCGGTGTCGCGGCAGCCCTAGCCCGGCGTTGTTCTAACTCCGCGTGTATCTGCGGCTCAAGCCGCTCGAACCGTCCATAGAAGAGAACCGGAATGGCGCTCAGCATGAAGCAAATGGCCGGCAGCCAGACGATCCCAAACTCAATTGCCTTAAGCGAGCCGGCCGTTTGCTCGACCTTGGGCACATAGCCCGCTGCATCGATGATCCACATTGGCAGTGCGCCGCCGAGTCCGGCGCCGGCCTTCAGGCAGAAGGCGGCGCCGATGGCGGTCAAAAGTCCCGCCGCGCGGATTCCCGTTTTCCATTCGCCGTAGTCAACGCTGTCGGAGAGCACCGAGAACGGCATGGCCATAGCCGCGCCGCTGGCGACGAAGCCGACCGTCCAGCCAATCATAATTATGGCCAGTGAATGATCCTGGTGAACGCCGAGCCAGATGATAAGTTGGCCGGCCACCATGCCCAACAGGCCGAGCGCCCAGACGTTGCCCTTTGAAGTGAGCCGGCAGAACCACGGCAGCAGCAGTGCGGCGGCCAGCGAGGCGAAGTCGAGGCCGTTGGCCAGCTTAATGAGGTCCGGCCGATGGAGTGCATATTCGAAAAAGTGCGGCGCTACCGTGACGCGCGAGATGAATCCGATCCAGAACAGAAGGCTGCTCGTGAAGATAATGATCCACGGCCAGTTGCCCTTTATTGCTCCGAAGGCGCCGCGGATCGGCTGCGGCTTGGTTTCGACCGGAATGGTTTCTTTGAGGTTGCGGAAGGCGGTGAGGAACAGCAGCACCGACCCGACCGCGTAAATCGGCACAGCCAGCATAAAGCCCTTTTGGTCGTCGCCCTGGCCGAGAAGGCGGACCATCTCCAGCCCGGTGAGGTTCACGATCAGCACGCCGAGTTTCGAGCCGAGCATGCGGAACGTCGTTAGCGTAACGCGCTCGTGCGGATCGGCGGTGAGCGCCGAGAGGATCGACGTCACCGGCGTGTTGATGCCAGTGTAGAGCACGTTGCAGCCGATGTACGTCAAGGCGGCGTAGACGGCCTTGGCGTTGTATCCCATGTCGGGCGTCAGGAACGTCAGCACGCCAAACGTGGCGAACGGCACGCAGAGCCAGAGAAACCAGGGCCGGCTTTTGCCCCATCGGCTGCGGGTGCGGTCGAAAATGATGCCCCATACCGGCGTGTCGATTGCGTCTACCCAGCGCGCGATGAGCAGGATGGTGCCGACCGTCGCGGCGGAAATCTTGTAAGTGTCGGTATAGAAATAAGGGACGTACCAAATGATCCAGCAGAACAGGAGCTGCCCGGCAACGTCGCTCGCGGCGTAACTGAATCGTGTTGTGTAGGAGGTTTTGTTCATGAGCGCTCAGTAGAACGGTTCCGCGATTTTCTGCACCTGCTCGGCTTCGCGCTGGTCCTTGAATTGGATCAACATGTAAACGCCTTTCGGACCAAGGTTGTCCAGCAGCGGCTGCACCTCATTCAATTCGACGTTGACGACCTGCACGGATTTGCCCGCGGCGAGGATGCGGCGGTACATTTCGTGCCAGCGCTTATGCCCGCCCGTCTCGATGCCGGCCTGGGGCGTGTATTCGACGGCGTCAAGGGCTTCGATCCCAAGTAAAGCGTCGAGGTGGACTATTGCCTCCGTGCCATCGAGGTGGTAAAGCGAGTGGTCGAGCCACTGGCACTGCGCACTTAGCGTCGGGACCACGAAGCGGCCGTACATTTTCGGCGAGATCATGGCCGAGGCGTCGCACTGGACCTTGGCGACCTTGCCCGGCCCCCAGATATAGAATGCGCCATAGGCGGAACTGTCATCCGGGAGCTTGATGAGGTCGTAAATGCGCTGGTAGGCGGCGAACCAGACCTCGTTGATCTCCCGGATTTTCCGCTCCACCCACTCCGGGCGCTCGACCAGGTCGAACAACAAGGTCTGCGAGCCGCGCAGCGACGCCAGCACGTCCAAGTTCTCGATCAGGTCCGGGCAGCCGACCAGGTATTTGCCCCGTGCAAGGGCAGCACAGCGGCTAATGATGTCCTCGGTCGTGCGCCACCACGGATTGGCCGGATCGAATCGTAGCGGGGGTAGTTTTTCCGGTGCGGGATCGGTCTCGAACACCGGATAAAACCAGACAGTTTCCTCGGCAAATCCCGGTCGGGATCCAAGGAAGAGCGCCAGGGAACCCGGACCGAGGTCTGTCGTGGCGGTTGGAAGCACGTCGAGGGGGAAGATCGAATGAGAGAGACGGTAATGGTTCTCGGCGGCGCGAAAAGCGGCGTTACAATAGCGATCGTCCAGCGTATCGGGACGCAGCGGCGGAGATACTTGCTCGTGCAGGCAGCGATCCGTTTCCGGCGCCCCCCACATGCCGATCAACAGACCCCGGTGTTCCCACCAGTCCACAAAACGTTGTTGGGTCTCAGTCCAATTGGATTTCCACATGGTTGTTCCGTTTATCGGCGGCCCTGGTTGGCCCTTACTAGGGAGCAGGCGGCGTTGCCGGGAGTATGGCGGAGGATGATGCTTGCGTGAAGATCGGCGCGGAGCGTGGATTCCAATCGTTGCCGAGCACGAAAGTCGGATTGCTGTAGTTCTCGATGGTTGCCGCGTCGTCAGGTTGTTTTAACTGGCGCGAGCCGGCCAGTCGCTTACTGACGTCGACGGGCTGGCCGTCGGCGGTGTGACTGTTGAATTCCCAGAAATGGATCTGGGACGTATCTGGGGTGGCGCCTGCCGGGATTTGATACTGCCATGCTACGGCGCCAACGGCGGAGGTGAGCACGCAATCCAAGAGCACAACCTCGCTTGCCGGGAATCGGCTCGTCGCAATGCGAGAAAGATAGTTGTCCTTGACGTCCGTTGCGCCGTCGAATGTACAGCGCAGGTACACGTAGCCGTGATTCGTGTCGGGATTGCGGATCTGCGTGTAGTAGGCGCGAGAACGGAGCGAGTGAGCGGTGCAATTCTCGAAGAAACACGGGCCGCGCCCCCACATAAAGTCCACGTCGCCCTCGATGAAGCAGTTGTTGAGGTACGCCTGGCCGTTGATCTGGAGCGTGTCCTGAAAGCTGTAAAGATCGACGTCCTTGAGGATGGCGCGGGCGGTGGTCGTGCCGTTGAGGATGATGGCCTCCGCCTGGGAACCGCCATGGGGCGTGGTGTTGCGGATCGAGAGATTGGCGATGACGAAGTCGTTTACCCGATGGCCGATGAGCACGCCGCGATGGTAGATAGCGCCGCCCTGCCGCCGCTCGGCGCTGGGATTGGGATTGGCGCCGCCGAACGGATTGCCGCTGGCGGGATTGAACCGGTCGTTGGTCGCATAGGCGATTGTGCACTGCTTGCGGTCCTCGCCCAGGAGCGTGATCGCGTGCTTATCGGTGAAGAACACCATTTCGGTATAAGTGCCTTTGCGGAGCAGGATCGTTGTGGGCGTGGTATTGCCGTCGGGAATGAAGTCGAGCACGCCCTGCACCGTGCAGAAATCGCCCGTGCCGTCGGCGGCGACTGTAAGGCGCGTCGTACCCGCGGCGGGCGGGGCGGCCTTGGTCGTGAACCGCCACGCTTTTGCTCCCGTCAAGCCGGCAAAGCCGCCCTTCTCGTTTTTAAACACGTCCGCGTCGATACTGACGTAGTAGGTCTTGCCGTAGGCCAGCGCACCGTTCTTTGGATAGATCGTCGCCTGGTTGCCGGCGACAATCACCGGGTAGTATTTGTAATTGGACAATCCACCGATGGTTTGCATGGCTGTCGGCGAACTGACGTCGATCGTCTCTGCGACGGAATCGTCGGCGGCATTGAAAATCCGGATCTTGCCGGCGGAGCCCAGCGCCGCGTTCGCACTGGCAAAGCCAGTGGCACCCGGCGGCGTGGCACCCGGCGGCGTGGAGAACGTGAGCCGCAGCGGCGTGTCGGGGCAGACGTCTGTGGCGCCGGCGGCAGGGAACAGGCCGCTTAAGGCGAGGCTCGGCGCCGCGGCCGTCTCCGGCGCCGCGGCCGCATCGTCGGCGGCGCGCCCGGGAAGCGCTGGGATCAGCAGCGCGAACACAAGCAACGCGCGGCGGACAAAGCCTGTGGCGTGGTAGTGCAGTGATGCAATGGTAGTAAGCATGAGTGGATCATCCTTTACATAAATGGCGGGAACGGTCGATTGCTTATTGTAAGTTTTCAGGTATATCCATATCATCCGTTTGCTTTCAATAGAAAAGCCAGTCGATTGCCGCTGCGCCATTGACGCCCATCCCTGCATCGTGAGTCGCAATTTCCTGGCTCCCGTCGATAAAACCCAAGACTAGCGCCTGCCCTTTGCCCAGCTCCAACTCATTCATTCCGGGCGGATAGCTATAACTGTAAACGTTTATTGGATATAGGCCGGGGATGAGCATTGCATTGGCGATCTTTATGTCGGCCTGGCCGCGGTCGTTGGCCTGGGCATTGGTTTCAAGGGTCGGCGGACTCAAGATGCTGCCGCTGTTCCCATTGAAGTAGCCCACCAGCACTTTCACTGGTATTTCGTTTTGAAACTGAACAGAGGTCCCGTGTTCCTGTTGCTCCCGGCTGTTCATCTGTAGCCCGATCATGTTTTTCAATTCCGCGGCCACGGCTTCGATCCTGAAATTTTTGTCGCTGTAAACCAACTGCCCGTTCTGAAGCGGCATTGCTTCATAGCCTTTGCTCAGTATCTTCACTTTCGCGGGGATAAGGGCCTCTTGGGTCCTCATTATATCGCCCGCATTGCGATTTGATTTGAGCGATTCGACATTTCTGTTGAAGTTATCGAGTTCTGCCTGGTAATGCGGCAGCAATTCTTTCCACGTTTTGTTGGTCCCATTTAGTCCGGTTATGGGAATACGGCGTTGAGCAGTTTGCATACTGTTGGCGTAGAGGTAGGTATTCTCGGTCAGCCTGACCAGCTCAGCATAATATTCCAGACTGTTCCTGATGAAGGGCGCCGCCTGCTCGAGGTCGGCAATGTCTTTTGAATGCTGATAGCGGAGCACCAACAGGGCGGCTTTCACCTTTTCAGCAAAACAATTTGCAAAAGCATTGTAACAATATACGTCGTTTTTCAGCCGCGCAAATTCTTCCTGGTTGGCGCCGACCGATTTGGATGCTTTTTCAATGGCCTGAACCGCCAACCGGCCGCGACTGACGACATCTTCGATAATCTGAGGCGGAGTCTCGCCTGCATGGGCCTGGCCTTTCCACTGTTTTTCGGCATACTCCGGGAGAACTTCCTTCACAGGGCCGCTGGACGACCAAAAGCTAGGGTACACATTGTATTTTCGCGGATTGACCAATTGGGCCATGAACATTCCCAGCATCAAGGTCTGCCGGTTTCCGTCCGAAATGCCGAATGTACGAAGCAGTTTGGGTGCAATTTCGCCTGTTTGCTCATATGCTGCCAGGATGTCGTTTCCTTCTTTTCCGCATCCATAAAAATCGCCCAGCCGGCGAATCCAAAACTCATTTTCACCGGCCTGGCTGCGATGGCAATTCCACGCGTAACGTCCCCAGGCTTGGTACCAGATCCAGTCGCGATCCATTTCCAGCAGCCGCGGCTCCGTTTTGTCGGCGCTGTATGGCCAGTCCCAATAGGAGGCCTGCGGATAGAGATGCAACCCCCTTGCGCCCTGAATCTGCTGCATCGCATTGACGCATTTCTCAATGAAATCAGGCGATCCGTAGCGGAATGGTTCCAGGTTGGCCAGGATGTGCACATTCGAAATATGCACCGAACCCAATGCGGCCAATTCTTTGTGGATAGTTTCCCAGGAATCGCGGGGCTCGTAGGTTGTCAGCGATTCGCCGTTGTATTTAAACATGGTGTAGATGTTTTTGTATATCGGCAGAGCCGCTGCCATGACCCGCCTGGCGTCGGTGTCGTGGCCGCGAAGCACAACGGGCGGTTCGTCCGTGCGTCCCCGGGCTTTCAATCCGTCTTTCACGCCCGGAAGAATGGTTTTCGTGAACCATTCCACATCGTCGTCAATAGTGTTCATGGCTTCGCCAAGCGTAACCAGCAAGCCCACGTTCGGATACTTTTCGATAAACGCGGCGATCGATTTCCGCGTATAATCGGCAATGATCGGGATGATCGGACGTTGGCGGTCCTGAGTTTTCATTTTGTTGTGCTCGGCAAAAGGCCGGGATACAATGATATTATAAAACCCCTGGATGACGATAATTCCGCGTTTATCGGCCTCCTCCGTGAGGAATGAATACATGTCCTCGTTCTTTTTTAAAGTCTCCTCATCTACCTCTACGGCATACGGATAGTCTTTAAGCTTCACGAGCGAGGCAAACGGATGGCCGTTCCAGAGGTACAAGGAATTGTAACGGTTTTCCGCCAGCATATCGAGATATTTGATCCAAAGCGCCTTGTCGTAGAACCAGGGGAAAGTTTCGGGCGTATACGGATATTCATAAACCTTGCGCCCCGGCAGGTATTCGGTTTTCTGCAACCCGATACAGGTTCCGCGCATCACCATCTCAGGCTGGTCTGTCAGGCTGATCGCCTCCGGAAGCTTGCCGTTCGTCTTCAACCGGTCGATCAGTTCCATGCAGGCGTAGAGCGCACCATTGTCGTCGGCTCCGGCGGCATAAATGGTTTTGCCTGATGACTGAAGTGTAAAACCCTCTCTGGCCGGAGTATCCTGCGACTGTCGCTTTTTCGCAAATTCCTCGAGGAGCTTGCCTTTCAATGTTCCTACAATAATCTGCCTTTCAGTGTCAGCGGCCGGCCGATCCGAACGATCGACTTCATATCCCTGTGCGATCAAGGCGTCAGCCAGCTTTTCGACCGCGTATCTTTCCCTGGAAGAAATCTGTTCAGCCGCCACTGTAACCTTGCCTCTCTGGCTACAGGCCGCACAAAGAAACACCAAACACAGCGGCATGAAGACAGAGAGGAACAAAACATTCCTGCGCAATCGTGTTTTTGAGCCTATGCATTCCACCTTTTCACCCATTACTTCTCTTTCCTCTTACGACACTCTGCAACACGAACCCTGAAAGGAAAATAACCGTGGTGCCAAAGACAATTGTCAGATAGCTATGAAACGGGCTCCTAAATCGCACGAGCCATCCTTCCGTGAAATAGATCGGGCTTAGGCTCATCCATGCGATAAGCATTACACCGACAATTACTCCCACGGCGGCGTTAGCACTCGTCACTTTTTTCGAAATGTAACCCAGCAGGAACAAACCAAGCATACCGCCGCTGAAGATCGAAGACAAGGTCCACCATGCATCCAGTGCGCTTTGCACTCTTATCATGGCCAATGCGACCAATATTCCACACAGGCCAATTAACAAAGAGAAAGAATATAAAATTCTCATGCTTTGTTTGTCAGTCAACCTGCCCTTATCGAAACGCTTGAAAAAATCGATAAGAATTATTGTAGCGCCGCTGTTGAGGCTTGTGGCGACAGTACTCATGCCGGCCGCGAAAATTGCCGCTATCACCAAGCCGGTCATTCCGGTGGGCAAACCATGTACAATAAAATAGGGAAACACATTGTCGCTTATTGTTCCGGGAGGGAGCAATTTGGGCCTTGCCGTATAGTAGGCGAAAACGCGGTGCCGATGTAGAAGAAAAGGAACGACACCGGCAAATACAGCATCCCGCCAAAAAGCGCGGAGAACTTGGCGTTTGTTTCATTCTTTGCCGTCAGATAGCGCTGAACATAATTCTGGTCGATGCCGAAATTCTGCAAATTAATGAAAAGCCCGTACACAAATACGACCCAAAACGTCGAATCGGCCAGACTCGGGCCGAAACTGCCCAGGCTGAACTTATGATGTTCCATCGCGATGGTGAATAATTGTCCGGGGCCTTCGGGCATGGAAAAAGTCAATATCAAAGCGCAAGCCAACGCACCGGCAATAAGAATGAATCCTTGAACGGCATCGGTCCAAATCACGGCAGCGATCCCTCCCAGCATCGAATACAAAATCACGCTAATGCCGGTGATAATTATTATCGTGCTAATGTCCCAGCCTAACATGGTGTTCAGTGGCAGGGCAAGAAGATATAGAATCGCGCCTGTGCGGGCTATCTGAGTGAGGAGATAACAAATCGACGCGTATGCCCTTGCCCAGTATCCGAAGCGGATCTCCAGGTATTTATAGGCCGATACGCTGTTGACGCTTCGATAAAGCGGCACAAAATATCTCGCGGCCAGTATCGACGCCGCCGGTATTGACAGGCTGAACGCAAAGGCATTCCAGTCGCTCTGAAAGGCCTTTCCCGGCAGTCCCAAAAAGCTGATGCTGCTTACAAAAGTGGCAAAAATCGACATTCCCACCAGCCAGCCGGGCATCGCGCCTCCCGCGGCGGTGAAAGAATCGGCCGACTTGGTTTTAAAGAAGAATAAACATCCGAAAAGTACGGTGCCGCCCGTAAAAACGAGAAATACGATTAAATCTATTATTGGAAGTCCCATGATAATCAATATTTCAGGTTTACTCCCAAATTCATTTTCTCAACGGCG
>JBEKSO010000058.1:0-13409 GCA_049516935.1 Thermoguttaceae bacterium | reverse complement strand
GAGACGGCCATCCGCGACAAGGTCGTAAAACCGCTTACCGGGCTGCGGATTGCGCCCTATTACGGTTGCCAGGTGGTCCGGCCGATCAAGGGCGTCGACAGCACCGAATATCCCATGAAAATGGACGAATTGTTCAAGTGGCTGGGGGCCGAAGTGATCGACTATCCGGTAAAGGCCCATTGCTGCGGCGGACACATGACGCAGATCAGCGAGCCCCAGGCCTTCGAGCTTATCCGCCGCTTGCTGCAAAGCGCGGTGGAATACCACGCCGACATGATCCTGTGCATGTGCCCGATGTGCCAGTTGAACATGGACGCCTACCAGAGCCGGGTGAACGGCTTTTTCGGGCTTAATTTCAAGATGCCGATTATATTCTTCACGCAGTTGTTGGGCGTGGCCTTCGGTATCGATCCGAAGACGCTGGGTTTCGGCAAGGAAATCGTCGCCGCCTCGCCGGTGCTCAAAGCGAAGTTGAACGGAAAAATGGCGATGGCTTGATTTTTTATCGGCACATAGATGCCGCCCGGAAAGGATGCTGCTATGCGAAATATTTTTTTAATTTCGATTGTTTTTTTTGCGGCGCCTTTGTTTGCCGCGGACAACAAACCCGCAGACAACAAACCCGCGGACAACAAGACTTTTACAGAACCGGGCAAGTTTTCCATAGGCTTGCCGGAAGAAGGTTTTCAATGGAAAAAACTCCAGGACATTAAAATCGGGAATGTAACCGGCGCCATGTATATATGTGCCAGCCCCACCGGCAAATCAATGGCTATCTTGACTTCAATTCAGGAAAAATTTGAATCTGATAAGGGACGAAAAGAGTTTTGCGAGTCGGCTTATAAATCTTTGATACAATCCTTGCAAAGCGGCAAGGGCCAGGTTATCGAAGACACCAAGCCAAAACTGGAATCCAAAGTGCCGGATCAAGTCAACTATGCCTTTAAAGTGCATAATCCCGATAACTCGGAGGTCTATTGCTTTTTCACGGCGATTTTCGGAAAGAATTCGACTCAAATTTTCATTAAAGCGCCAAGCGAAAGCGAAGCAAAGGATCTACATAATAAACTGGTAAAATCTTTCAAGGAGTTGGAGTAATAGATTGCCGCATGACGTTTCCGGCCTGCCCGGCCATGGTTTCCGACATTTTCCAAGTCACTGCCGGGACATGGCGGGTTCATCGCGGGCAAACGAAAAACTGTAAACCGTGAACTGTGAACAATAAACCGTAGATTGAAAAATGACTACTGATAGCTGATATCTTATTTGGAGAACCAACCATGGCCGAGAAGATCGGCGTTTACATCTGTCATTGCGGAAGCAACATTGCCGGCATGGTCGACGTGGAAGAGGTCGCCCGCTGGGCCGGAAAGAACATCAAGGGCGTTGCCGTATCGCGCGATTACAAGTTCATGTGTTCGTCGCTGGGTCAGCAGATGATCGAGGACGACATAAAGAAAGAAGGACTTACGCGCGTGGTGGTGGCCGCCTGTTCGCCGCATCTGCACGAAAAAACCTTCCGCCGCGCCTGCCAGAACGCGGGCTTGAATCCTTATTTATTCGAGATGGCCAACGTCCGCGAGCACGTTTCCTGGGTCACCAAGAGCAAGGAGGCGGGCACCGAAAAGGTCAAGGCCCTGGTATCGGCCGCGGCCCAGCGGGTAAAGCACCAACAGCCTCTCGAACCCATGCAGGTGAAGGTCAAGCCAACCACGCTCGTAGTCGGCGGTGGCATTGCCGGGTTACAGGCCACGCTGGAATTGGCCGACGCCGGATACCACGTTTATCTAGTGGAGCGCGAGCCGTCGATCGGCGGGCACATGGCCCAGTTCGACAAAACTTTTCCCACCTTGGATTGTTCCGCCTGCATCCTCACGCCAAAGATGTCGGAAGTCGGGCAGCACGAGAACGTGACCATGTATTCTTATTCCGAATTGGAAGAGGTAAGCGGATCGGTGGGCAATTTCAAAGTCAAGATTCGCAAGAAGGCCCGACACGTTGACCCGGTAAAATGCACGGGCTGCGGCATCTGCGTGGAAAAATGCCCGCGAAAGATCATCGACAACGTCTTCGAGGCCGGCATGGGCTATCGCAAGGCAATTTACACGCCCTTCCCCCAAGCCGTGCCGCGGATCCCGGTCATCGACACGGAAAACTGCACCTGGTTCACGCGCGGAAAGTGCCAGGTGTGCTCGAAGGTCTGCCCGACCGCCGCCGTCGCTTACGATCAGAAAGACGAGATTGTCGAACTTGAAGTGGGCAACATCATTCTGGCCACCGGCTGGAAATTGTTCGACTGCAAACGGATTCCGCAGTACGGCTTCGGCCGCCTGGCAAATGTCTATTCGAACATGGAATTCGAGCGGTTATGCAATGCAGCCGGCCCGACCAATGGAAAAATCGTATTGCGCGACGGCAAGACCGAGCCGAAATCGGTGGCCATCATCCACTGCGTGGGCAGCCGGGACGTGAATTTCAACGAGCATTGCTCGTCGGTGTGCTGCATGGCCGCGCTGAAGTTCGGCCACCTGGTGTTGGAAAAAACCAATGCCCAGGTGTATTCGTTCTACATCGACATGCGGCCGAACCAGAAGGATTACGAGGAATTTTATCAACGCCTCTTGACCGAAGGCATGCACTTTGTCCGCGGCAAGGTGGCCGAAGTGACCGACGCCGCCCGGAATCCCTCGGAGGCGGGCAAACTGATCGTGCAGTTCGAGGATACCCTGATGGGAAAGCAGCGTCGCTTGCCCTTCGACATGGTGGTCCTCATGGGCGCATTGGAGCCGCAGGCCGACGCCAAGGAACTGGGCCTGAAATGCGGCATTTCCTGCAACGCTAGGGGCTGGTTCACCGAACGGCACCCGAAGCTCGATCCGGTGGCCACCATGACCGACGGCGTGTTCGTGGCCGGCGCGTGCCAAGGCCCGAAGGACATTCCGGCCTCGGTGGCCCAAGGCGCGGCTGCGGCCGCGCGGATCTCGGGCATGATCGCCAAGGGCACGGTGATGATCGAGCCCATCGTGGCCTCGATCAACGAAGACGATTGTTCGGGCTGCCGTATATGCAACACCATGTGCCCGTACAACGCCATCGAATTCGACGAACCCAAAAAAGTCAGCCGCGTGATCACCGCCTTGTGCAAGGGCTGCGGCACCTGCGTGGCCGCATGTCCGGCCGGCGTGATTACCGGGGCGCACTTTAATAATCAACAAATCTTCGCCGAAATAGATGGCATCCTCTGGGACGCCAAGCCGGCGGAGAAGTTGGAAGCGATTGCAAATTGAAAATTGAAAATTGAAAATTGCAAATTGAACAATGACAAATACACTTGGGAACAAGAAATTACTCGTTCCCACGCTCCGGCGTGGGAATGGAGAATAAAATAATTCAGAGCCGGGGCGTGCCGCCCCGACATAACCGGGCCGACACGGCCCGGCTCTGAACCCTGAACCCTGAACCCTGAACCCTAAAATGTCCGACTCACAATTTGAACCCAAAATCGTGGGATTTTTATGCAACTGGTGTTCGTATCGGGCGGCCGATTTGGCCGGCACCGCGCGAATCAAGTACGACACCAACGTCCGCATCATCCGCGTGATGTGTTCCGGGCGGGTCGATCCCACGTTTGTGCTAAAGGCCCTGGCCCAGGGCGCCGACGGCGTGATGATCGCCGGATGCCATCCGGGCGAGTGCCATTACATCGAACAGAATTACAAAGCCATGCGGCGATACCACATGCTCAAGCACACGATCGAGGCGTTGGGCGTGGAGTCGGACCGGGTGCGCCTGGTCTGGGCCTCGGCCGCCGAGGGCCAACTGCTGGCAGAGCAGATCGACAAGCTGGTCGAGGACATCCGCAAACTGGGCCCCTTGAACTGGCCGGCCAACTGGGCGGAAAACGGCCAACGCCTGGAAGCCCTCAAGGCAATCGTCCACGAGCATGATGAGGCGATGGAGGTGAAATCATGAGTCCAAATCTTTCCGCAAAGCCGAAAGGCAAACTGGCGATATATTGGGCCGCTTCCTGCGGCGGGTGCGAAATATCGATCCTCGCCATCGACGAGAAAATTCTCGACGTGGCCGCGGCGTTCGATATCGTAATGTGTCCGTGTGTAGCCGACGGCAAGGTCCGCGATATAGAAAAAATGGCCGATAAGGAAATCGACGTCTGTCTTTTTAACGGCGGCATCCGCACCAGCGAGCAGGAATACATGGCCCAACTGCTGCGCCGCAAATCGAAGGTCCTGGTTGCATTCGGCTCCTGCGCAAGCGAAGGCTGCAGTCCAGGCCTTGCCAATATGAACAATCGCCAAGAGATTTTCGACGCCGTTTATAAGGAAGGCTCGATGACCGCTCCGGTCAATCCCCAGGACATACGTCCGCAAACCGAGACAAAGACGGCCGAAGGCACGCTGCATCTGCCCATGTTCTACGATACGCTGAAGACGCTGGACCAGACGGTCGAGGTGGATTATTACCTGCCCGGCTGCCCGCCCGAGGCCGAGAACATCTGGAAGGCGATCACGGCCATACTCGAGGGTAAACTGCCGCCGAAGGGATCGGTCATTGGTGTAAACACCACGGTTTGCGACGAATGCCCGCGCACTCGAAACGAAAAGAAGATCAAGAAATTCCACCGCACCTGGGAGATAATTCCCGACGATACGACGTGCCTGTTGGAACAGGGCCTGTTGTGTTGCGGAGTGGCGACTCGGGCGGGTTGCACCGCGCTTTGCCCGCAGGTCAACTCGCCCTGCATCGGCTGCCACGGCGCGAACCAGGACGTGCAAGATTACGGCGCCCGGCTCCTTAGCGCGTTTGCCTCGGTGATCGACTCCAACGATCCGGAGGAGATCGAACGGATTATCAAGGAAGGCATTCCTGACCCGGTGGGAACGTTTTATCGCTTCAATTTGGCGAAGAGCCAGTTGCGGCGAAAGAGTAAGAAAGCATTGGCCGGCGGCAATGGGGCCAGCATGAAAAAATAATGAACAAGAATTTTCTCTAGCCCAGTCGTTTACGACTGGTGATTGATTGGCAACAACTCTATTTTTATTACGCCCCCTTAAGGGGACTTTTGGGAAATGGAAACTTTGATGGAATCATCTTATTCCCAGTCGTAAACAACTGGGCTAGAGAAATTTTACCTTTTAAAATTGATTCGGACGTTTGAATTCATATACATATTGGAAAGAAGACCATGAAGCGTATTTCGATTGATCCCATCACCCGGCTGGAAGGTCACGGCAAAATCGACATCTTCCTCAACGACGAAGGCGACGTGGCCAACGCGTACTTGCAGATTCCCGAGCTTCGGGGATTTGAAAAATTCTGCCTGGGCCGGCCGGCCGAGGACATGCCGAACCTGACCGCGCGGATCTGCGGCGTGTGTCCCGAGGCCCATCACATGGCGGCCACAAAGGCGCTGGATGCGCTGTTTCACGTCGATCCGCCGCCCACGGCCAAAAAGCTCCGCGAACTTTTTTATAGCATCTTTTACGCCACCGACCATACAACGCACTTTTACGCCCTGGGCGGTCCGGACTTTGTCGTGGGGCCGGAAGCCCCGCCGGCCGAGCGCAACATCCTGGGCGTGGTGGCCAAGGTGGGCATGGACGTGGCCAAGCAGGTGCTGAAAATGCGGCACGACGGGCATGAGCTCATAAAAATGATGGGCGGGCGGCGCGTGCATCCCAACTGGGGCCTGCCCGGCGGGGTGAGTTGCGGCCTGAACGAGGAAAAACGCAAGGAAATCGAAGACCGGGGCCGCGAGGCCGTCGAATTCGCCAAGTTCTCGCTGAAAATTTTCGACGACGTGGTGCTGGCAAACAGCGAGTACGTGAAACTCATCACCGGCGACATCTACGTCCACAAAACCTACAACATGGGCATGGTCGATGCCCAAAACTGCACGAACTTCTACGACGGCAAGATCCGAGTGACCAGCCCGGCCGGCAAGGAACACGCGAAATACGATTGCGCGCAATATCGCGAGTACGTGGCCGAGCGGGTCGAGCCCTGGTCATACCTGAAATTCCCGTATCTGAAGAAGATCGGCTGGAAAGGATTCGTCGACGGCGAGGACTCGGGCGTGTACAAGGCCACTCCACTTTCGCGTTGCAACGCGGCCGACGGCATGGCCACGCCATTGGCCAACGCCGAGTACAAGCGGATGTACGAAACACTGGGCGGCAAGCCCATCAATCACACGCTGGCCACGCATTGGGCCCGGCTCGTCGAACTGCTTTACGCCGCCGAGCGCTGGGTGGAGTTGGCCGTTGATCCGCAGATAACGGGCAAGGAATATCGCGTGTTGCCCACACAAACGCCGACCGAAGGCGTGGGCTGCGTCGAGGCCCCGCGCGGCACGCTTACGCATCATTACGCAACCGACGAGCGCGGAATTCTAACGAAAGTGAATCTCATCGTGGGCACGACCAACAACAACGCGCCCATCTGCATGTCGGTCAAAAAGGCGGCACAAGGACTGATCAAAAAAGGCCAGGTCCGCGAAGGCTTGTTGAACATGGTGGAGATGGCCTTCCGCGCCTACGATCCCTGCTTCGGCTGCGCCACCCACAGCCTGCCCGGCCAAATGCCGCTGGAAGTGACGATCCGCGGACCGCAAGGCGATGTGATCGAAATACTCTCGCAGTATATATAGCCTACAGATATGATAGTCCCTTCATTCGAACTTCTTGACAATCCTCCGACCGGGCAGTAGGATTGAAATGCAAAGGAGGGATGAAAATGATGAGACCGGAAAGCATTCGCGATGAGCTTCACCGCCAGCCATTCGTGCCATTGCGGCTCCACTTGACTGACGGAAAGACCTATGATATCCGCCATCCAGAGATGATAATAGTTACTTCTCGGGAGGTTTATGTTGGGCGCGAAGAGACGTCGCCTGGCAGCGGCATTGCTAAGGGACTCGACTTGGTTTCATTGCTGCACGTTGTCCGCGTGGAGCAAGTGCCTTATTCTTCCTCTTCGGCCGCATCTTGATACTTGCTCATCAATTGATGTTCTATTCAATCGAACTTATGTTCCCAGCCTTTCGGAATGAGTGAGCGACGCAGTTCTTGACCTTTGTGCTGCCATAGACCGGATTCAGCAGTGAATTCGCCGATGTCGGTGATCTGAACATCGAGCGATTGGTCGGCCAATATTTTTTTGGCTTCATCGGGCGGAGCGGCCAAAAGCAGTTCGAAATCTTCGCCGTCGCCCAGGGCGTGATCGAGCGGCGTTAGGCCGTCGGCGTGATCTTTGGACAAACGCCGGGCGTCGTCGGAGATGAGAATGGCGTCGGTTTGCAGAATCGCGCCGCATCCGCTTTCTTTAGCCATACGGGCAAGATCGATCGACAGGCCGTCGCTTACATCGATGCCGGCATGGAGTTGATAGCGATGGTTCAGGAGCAAGGCTTCTTCGACGCGGGGCTGAAAATCAAAATGCTTGCCTAAAATGCTTCCGCCGAAAGTTCCGGTGGCGAGGATTCGATCGCCCGGCTTGGCACCCCCGCGCCGCAGCGGGCCGCGCTTGGTGATTTTGCCCAACAAAGTGATGCTGATGACCAGCGGCCCGTCCCAACTATTAGTATCTCCGCCGGCAAGGGCCAGATTGTACTTTTCGGCCAAGGGCAACATGCCTTCAAACAGTGCCTTGGCCAACTCCATGCCGTTTTGCTTGGGCAGGACCAGGGCCACGACTCCCGCCAGAGGTTGGGCGGCCATGGCTGCCAGATCGCTAAGATTAACGGCCAATGCCTTGCGTCCCACGCGCTTGGGATCGTCGCCGCGCGATAGCACGAAATCGACGCCATCCGTCAAGGCGTCGACGGTAACCGCGCACTGCTCCACGCCGGCCATATTCAATATTGCCGCATCGTCGCCGATGCCCAGCTTAAGCAGCGGATGCGGCGGCAATCGTTCGCGAAGCCAACTGATAAGTGCGGATTCCATAAGAGGCCCGCGCTCCCCTTCGGGTCGCGGCTAAACTGATAAGCGAAAACTGTAAACTGATAACTGAAAACTTACTCTCCGTACAATTCCGGAAACACTTCTTCGGGCAGGCCTTGTTTGCGAATGGCATTGCGGATTTTGGCGACGGACTCGAACTTGTAATTGGCCACCGTCTGCTCGGAAATTCCCAACCGGTCGGCGACTTGTTTATTGGACCAGCCGCGGACGAACAACAACTCGGCGCATTTGAGCCTGTCCCATTGCTCCTGGCGGCGCCAGTGGTCGATCTGATCGCCCAGTGCGGCGACCAGGGCGTCTTCTTCCAGGTGGCGGCGCTCGCGACTGCGGGCGATGCTGCTGGCCGGGCGACCGGGGCCTTGCGGTTCCCAATCGCTGCTGTTCGAGGAGTCGGGAACCAGGGGCAAGGCCGGACGGCGGCCCTCGCGGCGTAAATAATCGGTCAACTTGTGGGCGGCGATGGAAAACAGATATCCTTCCAGCGAACGGCGCTGATCGTAATTCGGCAGGCTGGTCAGAAATCCGATAAATGTTTCCTGCACCAGGTCTTCGGCCACGCCGCGATGCTTGGTGCGGCTTTCCACAAAGGCCAAAAGCCGGCCTTCGTATCGGGCGATCAATTCGTTCCAGGCGTCGGACTGGCCCGCGCGGATGCGATCGATCAACAGGTTATCGGACTGGCTGAAAGCGGGCACAGTAAATTACAGTTTAAACACGAAATAAACTAATAACCTTGTACTTATGCATGATACCATCAGTATGGTGAATGCGGCGGCCGCACGCAAGCGTTTGTGATAGGCCCCTTTTGTGGACAGGTCCAATTTCAGATAGCCCCAGATTACGGCCAAAAGCAGCCACAGGCCGATAAATCCCGTGCCCACGACGGCTGCGCGATTGTTTAACATCCGGACGCTTATTGTTTCATCGATTAGCGTTTTCACCTTCTGGTCGAAATTCAAAAGCAGGTGGACTTGGGTCATTTTGCCGAATGAAAAATCCTTGGTTTCCGGATATTCGGCCACAACCAATTGGCGGAGTTGATCGGGCGACAGTTGCACATATTCCCCCCAATTGCGCCTGAGATATTTTTCCGCGAATTGATCCACGGCCGACTGTAGAACATCGGGAATTTTAGCTTCACATTCCTGTATGGTGGCATAAGGATCGGTGGATACGCTCAACACGTAGGCGTCGCCGTCCACGGGCTTTGGATTCACGATTTTATAATAATCGGGCAATTCCACTCCCTTGCCGGGCCGCCACAAAAAAGGTTGTTTGCCGACCCAGTCAGGAAGCTTCGGCGCATTGGGAGTAATCATCGGTTCGGCGGAAACCGCTTTGGCCGAAGCGGCGGATTCCGCCGCGTTTGCTGTTGGCGCCGGAGTTTTGGCAGTTTCGGCCGTAGCATCCTTAACCGGGGACTCTTTCGCGGAAATATCTTTTTTCAAGGATGCGTCGGCCAATGCAGGTTGCTCCGAAATTTTGTTGGCCGGCGAAGCCGCTTCTTGCGCAACAGTTGTGGAATTATCAGCAACGATGTCCATCTGGGGATTGCCTTCCTTCATTCTGTCGGTCATTGCCTTAGCCAATGCCTGGCCGATGGAGTTTATCAAAAACGACGAACCCGAGATGGTGACTTGCCCGAGATCTCGGACGTTGATTTTCAAAGTGCTGACTTTTTCTTTAAGGTCGTCTTTTATATCCAATTTCAAGGGTAGTGAAATTGCCTTGGAATAATATTGGATAGCCGACTGGTAATCTTGGACCATTTGCTTGGAATTAGGCTGGGGCGTGTTGTCCGGCTGGGATTGCGAGGGCTGGGGCATGGGCGCTTGCGGGCCGTAACCCGGTGGGAGAGGTATCTCAGATCCCGGCGGGCCGTAACCCGGTGGGAGAGGTATCTCAGATCCCGGCGGCCGGATAGGCGTGGTCCAAGCAGATTGGCTTTCTGTATACGATACCGTGGCAGGGGCGGAACTATATGATCCAAACCAGAAAAGCCCGGCGACAATAGGGAGTATCAAGATCGAACCGGCCGCCAGCAAGACGATGCCGAGGGTCCGTGTTTTAGGAATCGATATCATGGCAATGGTAAATGCCAATCCTGCCAGCAACAACAATCCGAATATGGGCAGCAAGCCAAATGCAAACCAGGTTGGATGTGTAGAAGATGCTCCTGCGAGGGAATATGTGGGGGATATTTGCGAGTCTTTGGGCCATTTGTTTGCGGGCTGGCCGACAATTTGGTTTTCTATTTGAACGTTGGGAGCAGAGACGCTGATCGTGCTGTTTCCATCGTTTGTATGCGATATTTGTACGGCAGGTTGGGGCAAATCGAATTGGACCGTTCGATTGGCTTGAGGCGACACCGAAGAAATGCTGCGATATCCAAAAATGCCAAAGAGCGCCAATGCCAAAACTGAAGCCAACAGTATAACGGCAACCGTACGTGTCTTGCGAAATAATATCAATAGTACAAAGACTACAAACAAAAGCATTACCCAAGTGCTTGGATGTCCTAAATGGTGATTAAGTGTATAAAACATATCATGACTCCGTTTTTCGGAGGCCGTTATTTAGCTCGCCATGAATAAACGGCGGGTTTTGGGGTAATTGTTTTCGATCCAGCGCCAAAGCGCGGGAACGTGTATTTTTTTGCCAACCTCGGGTATATTCACCCGGGATTAAATATTTATTGTTATGTCTTCCTCTTTAGTTTCCCGGGATATGCCCAGGGACTGGAAAGTTGTACGGTTACTGAAATCGCCCCGGCGACCATGGGCAGCCAGAGTTGGGGAAATTCCAACATTGATGAAATGATTCCGGCAACTGCCACGGTAATTAATAATGACCAAATCCTGAGACGCTTTGAACGCAGCGGATCGGCCTGGCGCCACCAGCGGATGATGAAAAACAACGCGCCAAAGACCGCCAAATATGCCATCAACATGGGCCGGCCGTCGCTGTAAAAACTTCGCGGTAAATTGAAGTGTACGCTGGTGTAAATGCCATGCTGCGATGGCGGCAAATCGACCATGAACAGCATCGAAACATAATATGCCAATTCCCCCAATCCAAATCCCAGCACCATCATGACAAACCGCCTCAAAGCCGCATCGCCGTGGGTGCCTTCCCAAAACTTCGCCGGAATCAAGACCGTCCATGCGCCCGCTATGGTCGTCAACAGCAGCCAAGCGCATTGCTCGGGCTTGGGAATTGTATTATTGAAATAACCGCTTACCAGGACCATGATTACCATCATGGCAACCGCCACCAAGGAGCTTAAAAGCAAAGAGCCGAGAAGTTCGGCCACGCGTTCCCGGGGCGTGCCCAGCACCAAGGCCGGCACGGCTTTTTCGAAACGTCTTCTGGCGGCCTTCAACTCCCGCCTTCTTTGCTCCTGGACGCTGGCCGGAGATGTGCCGGGCGAGTCCGCAAGAGGCGGCGATGCCTGCGGCGCGGCCGGCGAAACCGGATATCGTACGCTCTCCGGTCGCGGCCCCTGCCATGCCAACACGATCACGCGGACCACCCGATAAACGCCGTAAGTAATGAACAAACTGATGGCCACCGGCAGTAGCGCGCCTAAGCTGGAAATAAACACCAATACTCCCGCGATTAAAAGCGCAATCTTTGCTATGGGAGGCAGGTTTGCGTCATCCCAGGTTTTGCGGATTTTCGCCCAGTTTTGCTTGATCGTGCGGAGCACCGGTTCGTCGTCGGCCGTTTGAGCCAGGACGATTGTTTCGGCCAGATGCCTTTTGGAGCCTTTTTCCGGGGGAATGTCGCCCGTATAAGGCCGGCCCGACGGCAACCGGCCGTCGCCTGGAAAGGTTTGCTTAGGTTGGGGCAGGGCGGCCAGCATTTCGGCCGCCGACCGATAGCGGCGATCAGGGTCTTTTTCCAATGCCTTGGCGACCACATCGCGGTAGGGTTCGGCAAGCATGGAGACGTCGGGCTTGGCTGTAAGGTGTTTCATTAGCACCTCGCCCACGCTCTCGCCTTCAAAGGGCACCCGCCCGGTGAGCATCTCGTACAGGATGATTCCCAGGGCGTAAACGTCGATTTCCTTGCCGTAGCGGCCGTTGGCCACTTCGGGCGCCATGTAGTGGACCGTGCCTATGCTTTCGGTATGTCCGGAGCGGCGCGAGCAGGAGATGAATTTCGACAGCCCGTAATCGCCCACCTTTACCACGCCTTCGTTGGAAAAGACGTTGCCGGGCTTTAGATCGCGATGCACGATGCCGTGATCGTGCAGGTAGGCCACCGCGGCCCCAATGCCGTGGATCCAGGCCAGCACGTCATCTACCGGCATGCCGTGTGGATTATTGTCCACGGCGTCTTGCAGGCACAGGCCGCTGACGTATTCCATTACAACCCAGGTGTCGCCCTGGGCGTCCTGGCGGATGTCATAAAGATCGATTAGATTGGGATGTTTTATATTCAGGCACTGGCGGATGCCGCGGAGTTCGACGTCCAGATTTCGGCGGATGAGTTTTAGGGCGACTTCCTTGCCGGCGTCGCTTAAGGCGTAATAGATTTCACCGAATCCGCCCTGGCCTACACCGCGTTTGATGGTGTAGCCGTCCAAGGGGCGCGATCCGCCTGGATAAATGAATTTGGCCGCCTGATGTGACGGCGGGCCGGACATTTCGCCCGGGGGCGGCACTACGGCGGATTTCGGCGTTTTTTGTCCGTTCGGTTCCAAGGCAGTAACCATATCTTTCATGGCGGCATCGCTCCCGGGCCGATCCAGCGACCGGTTCGACCCGAACCATTATTATAACATCCCGATCCACACCATACCGCGACTTAAAGGTCGAAGTTTAGTAGATTGCAAATTCTGTATATTGCAAATTTAGCAATCGCTAACTCCAATCGTATTAAGATGTTGTATCATTTGTGGTTAACGCTCGCCGACCGGCATTAAGTCGATAGCCGCTCGCGGCTAAACGGTTCGTTCACTGTATATCCTCCACTGTCCACCCTCCACTGTCCGCTGTCCACTGCCCACCGACCACTGTCCACTTTATCCTGTAATTCTTTCTAATTTCAGCGAAAATCCCTCACCTGTAATATGCGAATCGCGTGTGATTCGCCCGCGGTCTTTACATAACACGCCGTCGATTTTGAAGTTGCCGGCGGTGCGGCAATATAGTTCCTCGTCGTGGCGGTACAAAATTACCTCCCTGGGCCAGTTACGGCAGAGTACGTGGCTATGCCGTTTCGGTCCGAGTATGCAGGAATCGGCCATCAGCAGCACGGCGTCGGCCGAAGGCTGGGTGCGGTGCCGGCTGGCAAAATCGAGCCGGGCCGTTCCGCTTAAGGCGTGGGAGCGGCGAAATATCAAGCGCACGCTCTCGCCCAACTCTATGCGGCAGCCGTCGCTCAGCGATGCCACCGGACGCACCGGCCGGCCGTCAAGGC
>JBEKSO010000057.1:0-13416 GCA_049516935.1 Thermoguttaceae bacterium | reverse complement strand
CAGCCGCGGAGCCGCTATAATACGGCCGCTCATATCGATTTGTGCGAATTGCTCACCAATTTCGGCTCCGCGCGAATCACCGGCGGGCTGAACCTGGTAGCCAATTTGCTGGGCAAGCCCGGCAAAATGGACGTCCAAGGCGACATGGTCCAAGACCTTTTCGACGCCGGCCGGCTGGCCGATATCAACGACTATTGCCGTTGCGACGTGTTGGATACCTATTTCGTTTTCCTGCGCACGCGGGTCTTGCTGGGACAATTGGAACTCGCCGCCGAACAGCAAATAATCGCCCAAACCAAGTCCTGGCTGGAAACCAAGGCCCCCGACAACCCGGCCTACCGCCTGTATCTCGACCATTGGGGCGATTGGCCCAATCCCTGGGAAACCCAATGAAATGCTAAATGATGAATTCTGAATACTGAATTCCGGGGAGAAATAAGTGCCTATCCCAAAACAATATTCGTCATTCTGAGCGCAGCGAAGAATCTAGATGGAATCTATGGAAAAATGGATAATATGTGGATGCAACCATAGATCCTTCGCTACGCTCAGGATGACTTTTAGGCTCTGAGTGATTTACTCATTACAGTTAAATAATTTTTCCGTTAATAAGCAATATCCCTCACACAGCCGTCCGCTATATGGGGGTGTAAAGCCGGCAATCTAGTTATATCTCCGCCCCCCCCAGATTCAAGCAAACTTGCCGGACAGTTTTTTTAGCGTATATTTTAATAGTCGGAACGTTAATTGCGATTGCCTCATCGATGCCGTTCTGACAGGGACACCGCACGAGGCGTCAGGTATATTCCCGCGGTGGAAGCCCGTTGCAGGCCGAAACCTGACTGGCCTTTAGCGGGCTTTTTTCATGCGCATTGGGTCCAATTACCCCCCCATTTTTCTTTTTTTAGAATTCGCACAGTTTGGCCGCATTGACGAAACGCCGATCATCAGGTATACACTAGTATAGTTTATCGGCGTCTTGGGGAGTTGCCTGGTGATGTCGAACCATGCCAAGGACAATTTACAGCGTTTAATAGCGGCGGCCGGAATGTCGCTTTGCCAGGTCGCCGGGCTGACCGGTCTGGACAAGCGCACCATTCGCGGCATCTTAAACGGGGTCAAAAAGCCGCATGCCCGCACCTTGCATCGCCTGGCCGCGGGCCTGGGGATATCGGTGGACGAGTTGTTCGTCGATCCGGCCCAATTGCTCTATCGCTCTTTCGACCGGCTGACCAATCCCATGGTTGAAGAAGTGCTGGAAAATCACGGCGAATTATTCCACGGCTGGACGCAGGCCGATTTCGATGAGCTCCAGAGCCGCGTCGGTCTGGGCGGCCCCCTTACCATGGAAGGGGCGCTTACGGCCGTCCGACTTATGAATCGCAAACGCGAACTGCATGGAAAACTGGACGTGCTCCTGGAAAGCAGCCATGCCCAAGTTGCCGGCGAAATCCTCGAAGTGCTTTACGAAAAAATCGCCGTCCGGCCAAACCCGATTCTGCCGCCGCATGGAAAAGGCTAGACGAATCGGTTATCATTATGTCTCAACGCGGCATAAAGATGCAGCCAAAGCCCCCGGTGTATTCACCGGGGGCTAAATGTGATGCGCGCCAAGTGAGATCAAATTTCTACATAAAGAATCCATGACCGATCCGCAATGGCTTGATTTGCTGAAGGTGATCGACGGCGATTTGCTCGATCCCGTCCCCGCGGGGCTGATTATCGACAGCCCCTGGCTGCCCGGCTGGGACGGCATTTCGATAATGGATTATTTCTCCGACGACGGCCTGTGGCTGCAAGCCAATCTGAAAGCCGTGCGGCAGTTCGAGCGGATCATGTTCCTGCCCGGGTTCTGGGCCGAATACGGCATGTGCACCGAGCCCTCGGCCTTTGGCGCAAAATGCATCTGGTATGAAAACGCCTTTCCCAGCGCAGGAAAGATGCTCTGCCGCTATGAGGACATACATAATCTCGCCAAGCCGAACTGCACAAGCGACGGCCTGTTGCCCTTCGTCATCAAGCGCTTGCGGCGGAACCGCAAGGCAATCGAAGACTCGGGCCATCGGATCCGTTTCGCAGTGTCCCGCGGGCCGCTGAATATCGCCTCGTATCTGCTGGGTCATAACGAATTCTTGATCGGCGTGAAGATCCAGCCCGAGGAAATCCACAAACTGCTTGCCCTGGTAACCGACTTCATCGTCGATTGGCTGGTGTACCAGGCGGAAAGTTTCGACACCATCGGGGGCCTCTTCATCCTCGACGATTTGATCGGTTTCCTGGGCGACAAGGATTATCAGGAGTTCGTCTTGCCGTATTTCAAAAAGATCTTTTCCTGTTTAAGCGTGCCGGTGCGGATGCTGCACAACGACGCGACCGGACTGATCACGGCCCGTTATCTGGCGGAAATCGGCGTAAACGTCTTCAATTTTTCCTTCAAGCACCCTTTGGGCGAGATTCGCCGCCTGGCGGGCGAGTCCGTGGTATTACTGGGCAACATCCCGCCCCGCGACGTGATGTCCCAAGGCACGCCTGGCGAAGTGGCCCAAAGCGTAATCGCGGCCTTGGCCTCGGTCGACGACAAGCGGCGGCTAATCCTTTCCTGCGGCGGAGGAATGCCTCCCGACGTCTCTACCGCCAATGTGCAAGCCTTTATCGAAACAATACAACAGCGCGGAATTCATCCATGACCGATTCGCCGTCTGGCGCCGATGTTATGGAAGGTCCGGAGATTCACGGGCCCTGGTTTTACCAGTTGAACCGTTATCAATGGTTCGTATTGACGGTCTGCACGCTGGGTTGGGTCTTCGACACCATGGGGCAACAACTTTTTAACGTGGTCCGCAATCCGGCTGTGGCCGCGCTAAAGGGCATGGCGACCGACGCCCCGGAAGTGGCCAAATACTCCGGCATTGCCACCTCGCTGATGCTTATCGGCTGGGCCACCGGCGGCATCATCTTCGGCATCTTGGGCGATAAGATCGGACGGGCTCGCACCATGGTCATGACGATTTTGATATATTCCCTTTTCACCGGCTTAAGCGGTTTCGCCCGGACCTATTGGGAATTCATTCTATATCGGTTTCTTTGCGGACTGGGCATCGGTGGGCAGTTTTCCGTGGGTGTGGCACTGGTCGCCGAATATATGCCCGATCGTGTTCGCCCCAAGGCCTTGGGCCTCCTGCAAGCGCTGGCCAATTGGGGAAACGTGACTGCCGCCTTGATCGGCATGGGCTTCGGCCATTTGGAAAAAATCAGTTCCATCTCCGAAGCCTGGCGCTGGACATTGGCCGTAGGCGCATTGCCGGCCATCCTGGCCATCCCCGTGTTCCGCAGCCTCAAAGAGCCCGAATCCTGGAAAAAAGCCGTGGCCTCAGGCGCGAAAAAACAAAAGGCCGGCTCGCTAAAAGAACTTTTCGGCGATCCCCGCTGGCGGCGCAACACCATCGTGGGCATGATCCTGGCCTCCACCGGCGTCATCGGGCTTTGGGGTATCGGCTTTTTCAGCGTCGATTTGAACCAGACCGTTTTCCGCAAGGTTTACGAAGCACGGGAACGTCAATCCGGCGAGGCTGAAAAAGACCGGGAATTTATCTCGACGCTTGTCAGTGCCCCGAAAGAAGCCGCCCCGTTTATAGCAAAACTTCGGCCAAAGGACCTTATTCCCGAGGAAGCCGGCCGGAAAGACGCCCAACAAATTTATGCCGCAATCCTCGATTTGAGCCAGGATAACAAGGAAATATCCAAGGAAAACATCATCGCCCTGGTCGGGAAGAAATTCCCCCTGCCCGATGCCCAGGCCCAAGATCGCCAAAAACGCCTGGAAACATATCTCGCTCCGCCCGCTGCAAACTCGAATCTCGGTTTGCAGGAACAAGTCGACCGGATCGCAGCACGGGCGAAAAAACTCAACGGCCAGGTGAGCTTTTGGGCCGCCATGACTTCCATGTTGTTTAACATCGGCGGATTCTTCGGCGCCTATGCCTTTAGCTACATCACCGGCGGAATAGGTCGCCGCTGGGCCTTTGCCGTCTCCTTCCTCATGGCCGGGGTCAGCACCTCGATTGCCTTCCTTTATATGAGCAATGCCGTCGACGTATTCTGGATGACGCCGCTGATGGGCGGCAGCATATTCCTGATCTTCGGCGGCTATGCCGTTTACTTCCCCGAATTGTATCCCACCCGGCTGCGCAGCACCGGCACCTCATTCTGTTATAACATCGGCCGATACGTGGCCGCCCTCGGCCCGTTGAGCATCGGACTGTTAAGCAGCGAAGTGTTCAAAAATTATCCCGAACCCATGCGCTACGCCGGCGCAACCATGTGCGCGATCTTCGTGGTGGGCCTGATCGCCCTGCCCTTCGCCCCTGAAACCAAGGACCAGCCCCTGCCGGAATAAAGGGTTCAGAGGTCAGGGTTCAGGGTTCAGAATATAGCTATCGGAGTAAGAATTTGATCTTCCATCAAATTACTGAACTCTGAACCCCGAATCCTGAATCCTATTGGTCGATAAAACTTCCACACCTTTCGCCCGCATATCCTCGATGGCTCTTTCCACGTCGCCGGGCCGAAGATTCACTCCCCGGCAGGCGTCTTCGATCACACAGGTTTTAAAACCCAGGTCCACGGAGTCCAGGGCGGTGAATTTCACACAGTAATCGATGGCCAGGCCGCATAAATAAACCTCATCAACCCCTTGTTCTTTTAGATACTCGCCCAAGCCCGTGGCCTTGCGATGCCCGTTGTCGAAAAACGCACTGTAACTGTCTATGCCGGGATCGGCGCCTTTGTGAAACACCCGGGCGATTCGCCGCCGATCCAGCCCCGGATGAAAATCGGCCCCCGGCGTGTTCTCCACGCAATGCACCGGCCAGAGGATTTGCGGCAGACCGTTTAGATCGATGACTTCCCCGATCTTTTTGCCCGGATGATTGGCCGCAAAACTGCCGTGCCCAGCCGGATGCCAATCCTGCGTGGCCACGACCAGGTCGAACCGCGGCTGCAATTGGTTGATAAGCGGAACTATTTTATCGCCTTCCCGGATAGCCAACGCCCCGCCCGGACAAAAATCGTTCTGAATGTCGGTAATAATCAAGGCCTTCATCGTTTCGCTCCTTGGCTAAGCTTGTTCCCAGGCTCTGCCTGGGAACATTATATGCCTCACTGATGACATTGAGGCGAAGCCTGTGATAATTTCGTTCCCAGGCTCTGCCTGGGAACAAGGATTTCTACATGCCCACGGCAAGCGTGGGCATGCCACCCGCGCATGACATCCGTGCATAACGCCCGTACCCGTGCATCGGCCCGCGCTATTCTTTATCCAATCGAAGCCCTTCGTCACGGGCGATGTCTAATGCCTCGACATATTCGGCGCTTGTTATGCGGCGGTTGATCGATGAACAGCGCCTGGCGTGTCTGCTAGGATGGTACTGGGCCATGATATTCACATAAGTGTTGGGCGAAATTTCTCGGGCAAGGAAATGCATGACCTCCCGGGCGCCGGCCAGACCGTTGGGCATCACCAGATGTCGCACCAAAAGCCCGCGCCGGGCAATGCCACGGTCGTCAAAAACCAGGTCGCCCACCTGGCGGTGCATTTCCTTGATGGCCGCCCTGGCAATCTCAGCGTAATTCTCCGCATTGGCCAACTGTTTTGAGACCGCCGGGTCCCAAAATTTGAAGTCGGGCATGTAAATGTCGATCACCCCGTCCAACAGCCGCAAAGTTTCCACGCAGTCGTACCCGCCCGAGTTGTAAACCAGCGGCAGGCGCAGCCCGTCGCCCACGGCCCGAACAAGGGCCTCCAGGATTTGGGGAACCACGTGGGTGGGTGTGACGAAATTGATGTTGTGGCAGCCTTGATCCTGCAAGCCGAGCATTAGACCTGCGATTTCGCCGGCGGTCGATTTCCTGCCATGGCCTTCCCAACTTATGTCGAAATTCTGGCAGAATACGCAGCGCAGGTTGCACCGGCAAAAAAATATCGTACCCGACCCGTTAAAACCCCTTAAACACGCCTCCTCGCCGTGATGGGCAAACGCACTGCTGACCACGGCATTTCGGCCCGTACGGCAGTACGACTGCGGGCAAATTGAAGGAGTCCCCTCTCCCTTTGGGAGAGGGTTAGGGTGAGGGCTTTTTATGCTAGATTGGGTTCTTATTTGCGCCTTATGAATCCGATCGGCCCCGCATTGCCTAGGGCAGAGCCGGCACTCGGCCAAGGCCTCGACGGCAGCCTTTGCCCGCCGGGCCAACTCGCCGCTTTCATACAATTTCAAATAAGATGGATAGGAAGATGACATGAGAGAAATTGTAGTGCCATGCAGATGCGCTGGCCAGACGCCAATGCCACGCTGCCGAAACGATTTCCCCCTCTCCCTTTGGGATAGGGGGGCAGAGGGTGATGGCATAGACGGTAAAGAACTACCGCATATTGGATCAATTCAGGCAGGCCGCGCTAACCCTCTCCTAAATGGAGAGGGGACTGATGTTCGCAATTACAAGACACGCTCTATTGACGTTTGCACGGCGAATGAACCGAGGCCGACCAACGGGAGGCCGGAAAATACAACAAAAAGGTTGTCTTGTTGGATCATTATCTAAGCAAATATCAATAAGAGACGCCGACAACAATTTATTCGCGGGTTTGCTCCGCAAGATACAGGGGCACGCCCATTTGAGCGACCTGGTCCAGTTGTTCTTCGATCCAGTCTACGTGTTGATCTTCCTCATTCAGGATCGATTCGAACATAGTCCTGGTGGCCGCGTCGCCGGCTTCGTCGGCCAGATGGATGGCCTCGTTGTACAATTGCACGGTATGGAGTTCCGCTTCGAGGTCGGCACGGAGTTGTTTTTCCACATCCACGCCGATGTGAATCGCATTTAGCTTGCTGACTGTCGGGACGCCTTCCAAAAAAATAATCCGTGCGATCAGATTTTCGGCATGGTGCATTTCTTGCTTGGCGCGTTTTTCAACGGCTGCATGCAGCCGGTCATAACCCCAGTTGGCGCACATTTCGGAATGGACCATGTACTGATTGATGGCCGTCAATTCGTCGGCCAACAATTCATTGAGTTTTTTTAATACCCCGTCGTTGCCTTTCATATAGCACTCCTTAGATAAAAACTATTTCCAGACCATGGATTGCAGCCGCGATAGTAATTATAGCTAAATAAAATTGGGGCGGCAGTACAACTGCCGTCCCAATTAAAAATCTTTAGTTTATTCAATTTACGGCATGGGATCGGGATACCGGTATGTATTCCCCTCGTAGTTCCTCAAGAGCAGGTCGCCGCCTTCGCGGCCCAGGACGGTCGTGGGCTGCAGGGGTATTTTCCCGCCGCCGCCCGGGGCGTCGATCACGTAATTGGGCACCGCATACCCGGTTGTATAGCCCCTAAGCCCCGCGATAATTTCCAGCCCTTTGCTTACCGGCGTGCGGAAATGCTCGGACCCGGAAATCGGATCGCACTGGTACAGGTAATACGGACGGACCCGCATCATGAGCAAACGGTGGACCAGTTTTTTCATGGTCTCCACATTGTCGTTCACGTCCCGAAGCAGCACGGTCTGCGAACCCAGGGGAATCCCCGCGTCGGCAAGCCGGGTGCAGGCCAAAAACGATTCCGGCGTGCATTCGTCAGGGTGGATGAAATGCAGGCTCATCCACAGGGGGTGGTGTTTGCGGAGCATCCGGCACAGGGCGGGCGTGATCCGCTGCGGCAGCACGGCAGGCATCTTCGTGCCGATGCGAATGAACTCCACGTGCGGAATCTCCCTCAGAGAGGCGAGGATCCAGTCCAATCGCTCGTCGCTTAAGGCCAGCGGATCGCCCCCGGAGATAAGCACGTCCCGGACGGCCGGGGTTGAGCGGATGTACTCGAAGGCCTTTTCCAGCCGGGCCTCCTGGGGGGCGATATGCCCGTGTCCCACCATCCGCGACCGGGTGCAGTACCGGCAATAACTCGAGCAGAAATCGGTCACCAGGAGCAAAACCCGGTCCGGATACCGGTGCACCAGGCCCGGTATGGGGCTGTCGGCTTCTTCGCCCAGCGGATCGTCGGCCTCGCCCGGGGCTTTATAAAACTCCTGGGTCGAAGGGATCACGGTTCTGCGCAATGGCTGGTTCCTGTCGTCGCGGGAAACCAGGCTCATATAATAAGGCGTAATGCTCACCGGGAGCATGGATTTGGCCTGGGAAAGTGCTTCCCGCTCCTCGTCCGCCAGCAGCAAAACCTGTTCCAATTGGGCCAGGGTGCGTAAGCGGTTGCGGGCTTGCCAGTGCCAGGAATTCCACTCCTTGTCGGTAACGTCGGGGTAGAAAGTCTTGCGAAAAGCCCTGGTTTGGAAGGTGGTTCGTGGTTGCCGGCCCGAAATTCCACCCGGGGAGAAGGGATCTCGATCCGCGAGAACACGACGACGTTTCACTCGGGAGACGGGCGCCCGGAGGCGCGGGGGGATAAATTGTGACGTAGTACCCGGAGGTTCTTCGTCGCAATACGAACACGCATCAGCTTCTGAGCTGGTCATTCAGTATCTCCTAGAGGCAGCAACAATGCTCGGGCACGACATCCTAACCGGGCCCTGGTATCCGCCGCCGGGGCCGGCCTAGTTCCCTGTCCGGCGCCAAACGGAAGATTTGTCTCATTCAATTCCTTTTCGGCAATCAGTCTGTCTTTCAAAAACAATTCATATCGCAATTGGCTAAAAAGTCAAGAGGAAAATCTAAAAAAGGATGAGGGATGAATGAAAATGATGAATGATGAATTATGAATGCCGAATTAAATTGACAAAATCGCTTGCGGTTTCGCGATATCATTTATGATCTGCCCACTGCCCCCTGTCCACTGCTTGTCAGCCCTTAACCAATTCCACGCAAATGCCCCCGGCGCGCAAGACCCGGTGCATGCGGGTATACCAAAGTTCCTTCTTCCATAACAACCCCACTTCCTCGCAAATTCGGGCCAATTCACGGCGATTATAGGTCCGGCAACGCCACATGAAACTGGTGCATGCCCCGGTAAAATTGTCTTCGGTCGTCAAAAGCAGCATGCGGGCCCCGGGCATCATCACCCGGCTCAGCTCGGCCAGACCGACCTTCGGGTCCGGGACGTGCTCCAGCACGTAACCGCAGGTAACGCAGTCGAATGTTTCCGAAGGGAAAGGCAGCCGGGTAAGATCGGCCACGATAAACTTGGGCCGCTCGCTTTTCAGCCTGTTCCTGGCCCGGCGCAGCATTTCGTGCGAAAGGTCAAAACAAGATAATTCGGCTTCCGCGTCGGCATACTTCAATAAATGTTTGGCAATTTGGCCCGCTCCGCTGCCCACGTCCAGGATATTGCGGACGCCGTGGAGGTCGAACTTCCGCTCCTTGAATAGCCGTTCGCCCAGCATGGTATGCAGCGAAAGCAGGCTGCAATAGGCCAGCATCGCCCCTTGGGGGCCGTCGTACACGTCGCGGACTTTTTCCCGATACTCCTCGAAGCTCACCCGGCGTATAAGATTGTTTTCCAACAAACGCACAAGCAACTTCTTGTTCCGCGCCCGGGGAGAGAGCGTTTTATGCCGTTTTCCAGGTCGTTTTCGGGTTTTTGTCTTGGTTGCCATAATATTCAGAGGGACGCATCGATACGGTTCATTCAATAAATGCGTCGATTATAGATATACCATTCGACCAGTAATACCGCTAGGCCGATCAAAACCACCGTTTTCCAGATTTCCTTGCGAGCGGCCTGCCAAACGCCCTCTCCCTTGACCTCCACATCGCCCACTTTTATGGAAGGCGAGCTATTCGGCCGGATGTCACTTTCCCCGGGATCGAAAAGGTTCACCGCGAATTGATCGATTGCCTTTCCGCCCGACTGCACGTGGTAAATACCCAATTCCCCGGTATCTGTAAAGCTTAATTTACCCAGTTTCCCTGATTTCAGGTCCGTTTTGCCACCCGTAGGGGATAGGATGCTAAGCGTCGTTTGCCCGCCAGGCGATTCCAAAGTGACCGGCATGCCCGGCCTGATATTTTCCCCACCACTTCCCGTTCGACCGCCGCCATAGTATTCAAACAAATTCCTCATAAAAACCGGAAAACTCTGCCGCGTGGGCCAGTTGGTGCCATAATATTTTTTTGTCTTACCTTCAGCACCGGCCTGTTCTTCGACAATTGTAAAACCCAGCACCACGTCCTCGAACGAGTCCCGCGGGGCAATGGCCATCATCGCTCCCAGGTCGGAATCCACTAGCACCGTGGACCCGGAAGGCGGCTTTAGCGGCGTGCCGGCGGCCAATAAAACGTCACCCATGTCCATCCATTGCATGAGCGGATGGGCCGAATCGATGTCGATAATCTGCGGCATGTCGGCTTTTTCCCCTGCCGTCCACCCGCCATCCGCCGGCAACGCCCCTATAAAAACCGTGTTTGCCTGCGGCATAGAGGTCTTGCCTTGCCCCTTCCCTTCGGGCCGGCAGCGGTCGAAAATCACCAGGTCATAAGCCCCGGCGGCCGCTTGCGATTCGTAAGTCTTGTTTTTCAGAAATTCGGGCGATTCGATCTCGACCTCGGCTATTTCCCGGGCCGACTTGGTTTGCACGGCCATTTTCAAGGGTTCATTGCCCGGTGTGACCAGCAGCACCTTGGTCCGCCGGGGCGGACTAAGCACCAGCCAGGCCTCGTCATCCAGCGATAAATGGTCATTGCTCTTGATTTTCAGCCTCAACACCCCCGAATCCACGGCCGTTATGTCAAAGGCCATGCCTTGGGGCTCCCCGGGCGAAACCTCCACCGAATCGGCATCGACCAGCCGGCCGTCAAGATATAGCTCCGCAGGCACCTTCAAGGCCGTGGGACCGAAATTCTCCAGCCGGGCAAAGGCCTGCAAACGGTCCGGACTGGTCTCATTCCGCTGGGCGCTAAAGGCCACTATGCCCACATTCACAGCCTCGGGCGACCCGATAGGGATGAACTTCGGCTCCAAATGGCCCAAGGCAAAGCCCGTGACCGGCGGAAATTTGCCATCGCTAAGAATATACAACGTGGCCGGCATTGCCTCGGCCACCTGTACGTCTCTGATGTCCTCGCCGCTGCGGCCCGGATTGGCCAGGCCCGCCGCCAGTTTCAACGCCTCCAAGAGCGACGTGGACCGGTTGGTAGGCTTAATGGCCTCAAGGCGCCGATTCAATAGGCCCCGGTCGTCGGTAAAGCCCTGTTCCACTCGGGCCGTGTCGGCAAAACTGATGATCATCGCCACGTCGCCCGACTTCATCTGGTCGATCAACTCGCCTGCCCGGCGTTTGGCCTCGTCCAGGCGCGACGGTTTGACATCGGTGGCCGACATGCTGGCCGAGTTGTCTACCAGGAAAATGAACCGGCTGCCGATAAGCTTTGTTCCCTGCCAGCTCGGACGCAATAATGCCCCCATGACCAGAAAAATGATTAGTAGTTGCAGCAACAAGAGGATATTTCGCCGCAGCCGCTGCCATATAGTGTTCACGTGCAGGTCTTCGATCGATTTGTGCCAAAGATAAGTGCTGGGCACAATCAACGGATGCCGTTTAAGCTTCAAAAAATACAATGCCACAATCGCCGGCGGCACCGCCGCCAGGATCATCCACTGCCACCAGGAAAGCATGTTTGTTAGGGTGGGTAACATTGTTCAAAGGAAGATATGCTAAGTCTCATTAGAATGCCGAAAAACTCTCCAATTTTGCTCTTTAAGAGAAGATACTTGTCGTTGTTCGTAATCTTCCACGCTATCTGGAAAGTATATAAAACTGACTTGATCCCAAGGAACCATGTATTTGAGACCTTTCGCCCAGCTTCGGCTCATTTCTGTACCTGACACAAATATGCGCTCTCCGATCGTGTGGAATTCTGCATTTTCAAAAAGAGAACTAGTATTATCCTTCATGCAAATACACATTAATTTGCCTTGGGCAATGTCTCTTAAATTTTGGTCATTCTGATCCCATGTCATTTTGCTTTCTCCTCATTATGGTCTATTCTTCTCCGAATCTTGTTTCAGCACAGCCACGCAGAGCTGCCATGGCAGCATATGGAGCCGCGAAGCGGCGCGCAAAGATAGCCCAGGGCGGAGCGCAGCGCAGCCCTGGGTGCAGGGTCTCCATCATGTCGTTAGCCCTTAAAGGGTGCGCCACGACAGCCGCGAAGCGGCGGACTACGATAGCCCAGGGCGGAGCGTAGCGCAGCCCTGGGTGTAGGGTCTCCACAACCTCATTAGCCCTGAAAGGGCGCGCCAATCTCGTCATGTTCAATCCCATACATAGCGCTCGTCGAATTGGATTTCATATCTCTTCAAAAATTCGCGGAATTCCTCTTGAAACGTTCGCACCCGATGATGTTCATTTTGCCCGGCAATATATTTTTTGACAATATCTAACTGCGATTGTCCGATAGAGAACGCCCCGTATCCATTTTGCCAGGAAAAAACGCCCAACGATGTTCGATGGGTTTTAATCCATTTGGACGAATCGGCCTTAATCGATCCGATCAAATCGGCCATGGTTATCGTCCGCGAAAGAGAACAAACAACATGTACGTGATCGTTCGTCCCGCCGATTTTATGCGCCGGACATCCGCAAGTGCGGCAGGCCGTGGCCAAATATGCATAGAGCGGATTTTGAATCTCGGTTTCAATATATGGCGCGCGGTTTTTCGTGCTAAAAATAATATGAATCAATATATTTGCCAGAGATTGGGGCATAAAAACGTTTTTCGTTAGGCGTTAATTATTGTGATGGTAGCGCGCCCCTTCGGGGCTAGGGGTTTTGACGCGAACGCCTACCCAGGGCTCCGCTGCGCTCCGCCCTGGGCTATCATGGCACGCCGCTTCGCGGCTATCATGGCACGCTGCTTCGCGGCTATCATGGCACGCTGCTTCGCGGCTATCATGGTACGCCGCTTCGCGGCTATCATGGCACGCCGCTTCGCGGCTATCATGGCACGCCGCTTCGCGGCTTACACACGTTCTAATCAATCATTCATCGCCATTCTATCTCACCAATCCCCGCGTCGCCAAATATCCGGTGACCAATTGATCTACCGGAATTGAAGTCCGGGCCAGCAGGTACGCCATCCCCCGCCGGGTGCAAAATTCCTTGGCCGAATCGACAAATGCCGCCAGCGTCTGCTTGTATCGTTTCAAAAGCGGCCCGGTAACGGTCACCTCGGCCACGTCGTCGTCTTCGCAATCGACCAGGCGGAGATCGCCTTTGACGTCCGGGTCCAGTTCCTCGGCCGACAGTAACTGAACAACATAAATATCCATGTCTTTCGAGACCAAATATCGCAATGCGGCCTGGAAACCGTCTTTATCCATCAAGTCGCTGATCAAAAGGACAATGCCCTTGCCCGAGTTCCGCAGGCAGAAACTTTTGATCCCTTCGATCAGTGAGCCGTTTTGTCC
>JBEKSO010000056.1:0-13681 GCA_049516935.1 Thermoguttaceae bacterium | reverse complement strand
ACGCTACGCGAAAACACGCTGGATTATAGATAATAGACGCGCTGGATTAAATTAGAACGCGTATTATTCGCTCTGCATTTCTTGTTCAATTTGAAATTTGCAATTTACAATTTGCATTTTGCAATTATCTTGCCTAGAATTTTACGCTTTGCAGCGTTTGACGCAAGACATTGGCGCTGTTGTGCAGTCCTTGCAGTTCCTTGGGCCAAAGTTCGATTTCGAACGTCCCCAGGATGCCGCCCCGGCCGACAACTGTCGGCACCGAGATCGACACGTCGCGCAAACCGTAGCAGCCGTTTTGCATGCTGGAGACCGGCAATATCCGGCGGCGATCCAGTGCGATCGAGTGAATCACTTCGGCAATGGCCAGGCCCACGGCAAAACCTGCGCCGCCTTTTTTCTTGATCGCCTCGGCGCCCGACGTCTTGGTGCGGGTGAAGATCTCGCCGGCTATTTGTAGGTTCCAAGCCGGGTGTTTTTCCAGGGGCAGTCCGGCCACGGTCGCCCCGGACCAGATAGGCACCATGCTGTCGCCGTGCTCGCCCAGGATCAAGGCCGACACCTGCGTGGCAGGGGCCGATAGTTTCTCGGCAATCAGGCTCCGCAGCCGGATCGTATCCAACAGCGTGCCCAAGCCGATCACCTGACAATGCGGCAATCCCAGGCGCTTGGCCGCCGCGAATGTGAGAATATCGACGGGATTGGATACTACAAGGATCAGTGCGTCCTTGCGCAGGCCGGCTTTTTGAATGTCTTCGAGAATGCCGTTGAACAACACCACGTTGCGGTTGATCAAATCCAACCGGCTCTCGTCGGGCTTGCGCCTCAGCCCGGCCGTGATGCAAATGCAATCGCTGTCCGTAACCTGTTCGTAGCCGCCGGCGTGAATTACCTGGTCGGCCGCGACCGACGCGCCGTGCATAAGATCGAGCGCCTGTCCTTCGGCCATCTCGGCGTTGACGTCCAACAAGGCGATTTCCCGGACCAGCTTGCCCGTCTGCAAGGCAAATGCCGCGCAAGAACCGACCAATCCGCCGCCGCCAATAATGCTGATTTTCATGGGATTATCATGGGTTAGAGAAATATGATTTCTGCAAGTCAAATAATAAGTTTATGTAAAATGATAAGCGAAAGATTATAAAATTCAAGCCCATGGGTTGCAACCCATGGGCTTGGAAAAACCAATCGTTTTGTTTTATTACTTATTTCCGGCTCAATGTCGCCATCACTTTGTCCGTAACAGCCTGAATCAGGGCCTCTTGATCGGCAGTGGCGGTTTGCCCGGCCGGCGCAGAATCGGCGGAAGATGTTTTTTTCCCGTCAAACGCGGGCGGCAGAAAGCATTTTGGGGCCACGCCCGTGTCTTTCCAGCTCTCGCGGAACACGTCGTTGGAGCAGATGTCGCAGTTTTTCATGTCCAAGCGCGGATCGGTAAAGCCCCACTTGCTTTTCAGGTCCAAAAGCGCCTTGGCCTCGGGCTCGGTGAAGTAATTGATGTTGCCCAAGCCCCGGGCGAGCATCAGCATGCGGCAATATGCGTCGAGAATCTCCGTCCACCAATAGGCCTTTTCCACGGTCTCGCCGAAACTGACCGTGCCGTGATTGGCCAGAATTATGATGTTTGTCTTGTGAACGAAGGGCAGAATCGTGTCGGCGAATTCCTTGCCGCCTGGAATTTCATACTTCGTAATCGGCACGTCGCCAAGGAAGATTTCCACCTCCGGCAAAACACATTGCGGCACAGGCTCGCGGGCGATGCCAAAGGCCGTGGCATGCGGCGGATGACAATGCACGACCGACTTAATCTCCGGCCGTTCCTTCATTATCGCCAGGTGCAGCATGACTTCGCTGGTTCGCTTCCGCTTGCCCGAAAGCTGCTTGCCTTCCATGTCGACGATGCACAAATCATCGGGTTTCATATAACCCTTGCAGATCAGGGTGGGCGTGCAAAGCACCTGGTTTTCGGCAATTCGATAGGAGATGTTGCCGTCGTTGGCGGCGGCAAAACCCTTTTTATAGAGCCGGTCGCCGATGTCGCAGATTTCTAGTTTGATCTTTTGCAGGTTTAACATGATTTTCCTCGGTTTTCAGCTATCATCAGCAGTAGGTTATGCTTCAGCATAATATCTCAATTGATAAAACAATGTTTGTTATGCTAAAGCATAACCTACTTAATTCTTATTCTGGCAATTCATAATCCAAAGTATCGAGTATGGCCGCGTTGTATGCGTCCAGCGGAATAATAGTTGGATGAAACGGCACGGCGGCCTCGCGGCCTTCGCTCACGCCGATGCGGCTGCCTGCGCCCGCGCCCAATTCGTCCAACACCACGATGTCGTCCAACCGCTCCTCGAAACGACCGGCCAGATTGTCCCAACTTAAAGGCGTCGCCAATTTGAACTGCTTGCCGGCCAGGCTCGGGTGCTGCCGATTTAGCGTGATCGTGCCTATTACATCCGCAATTCGCATGTGTTTTTCTCACTTTGCGTTTTTAAATTTTCCTTGTAAAGCCGCGACCATTGGTCGCGCTTGCGGAAAAAATGACAACGTTATACATCTTCTATCGCGACCAATGGTCGCGGCTTTACACATAAACTGGTGCGTTGCACGCACCCTACATTAATCTTTTTCTAAAAACCTCCGGGCAGGGGCGGATGCCGCCGCGGAAAAAATCTCCGGCCATCCTGGCTAATTTGAACAAACTTACGCTTTGCGGGTCGGCGATCAAAAGGTTCGCTCCGACCGCGCTTAGATCGGATTGCACGCTATTGGCATTACTTCCCAACACGGCCCGCACGCCCGCAAGCCGGTTGGCCAAACACAGCGCGGCGGCAGTGTGGGGCGTAAGCAGCAAGCCCAGGGCGTCGCCTTTGGCCAGTTCGCCGGCCAATTGATGGGTCGCGGCCATTATGCAGTCGGTCGTGTGGCATTGGACATCGATGCCTTCGCTCTGCAATGTACTTTCTAAAAGTTTTGGATCCATTTTGGTCCGGGCGGCGACTATCACCAATCGCAGCGGCGCGGCGGAGGCGTTTTTCGCCGGCAAAGCGCGGCTGAGCGCGATGTTTCGCTGCCGCAATGCGTCGCGCACCGCCGGGGTAACCACCGCCTGCGGAGCAACCACCACCCGGTGGATTCCGCCCAGACGGTCGCCGATTTCCTCCATTGTCACCAACCGCGTCGACAGCACCAATTCGCCGTTGACCGGCTTCGGTGTTTGTGCGGCCGATACCGGTTCTTGTGTCGCAGTCGCTGGCGCACGTTTTAATTCCGCGAGCACTTCGCGCACCACACGCTCGATATCCAAGGGTATTTGCGTCATCGGTCGGGAATCCCCAGCACGGTCCAGCGAACGGGCGATTTGTCGTTTTTGAGCATTTCCCGGGCGCCGATGCCGTCGCTGGTAATCATCACCATCTCGCCTCGTCCCGCGCCCAGCTTGTCAACCACCAATATCGGATCGCCTTCGATCGTATGCCCGTCGGCCTGCAGCGCCATGACCAGCAGCAGCTTCGTTCCTTCCATCGAAGGATGCTTCACCGTCGCAGTCGCGTTGCCCATCACTCGGCCCAAATACATGATTATTTTTCCAAGGCTATTGAATCTCAGATTAATAGCCGGCGGTCAACGACCGCCGGAATATAAGCGATTTCCCACCGGCGGCTGTTAGCCGCCGGCTATTACGTGTGACATTAATTATCTTATTTTCAATGAACGCTAATATTATTTCCCCAAAATTCTCAAATCGTCGATCATTGCGCAGCGGCGTTCGCGGGTGAAAGTAAGCGGCGTGGTGATGCCCTCGCCCGTCGGTCCGGCGATGGAAAAGGAAGCGTATCCTTCGCCGCCCAGTCCCAGGCCCGCCGTACATGGACCGTTTTTCACGAAAATCGTGGTGTCCAGCGCCTTGCCCATCTTGGTCATGTTGTGGACGTTGGTCGAATGGATAATAGCCGTATGGCGGAAGCCATGTTCGCTCACTCGGGCCTTTTCGATGGCTTCGTCTACGTCGCGGCAGCGGACGAACGGCAGGAATGGCATCATCTGCTCGACGGGCACGAAAGGATTCGATTCGTTCGTCTCGCCGAATAGTATTTTCGTATCGGCCGGAACCGTCTTGCCGATGGCCCGAGCCAGCACTGCGGCGTCCTGGCCGATAAAATCCTTGTGCGGCACATCGTGTTTTTTGTCGCCCTCGCCCACCGATGTAATGGCGGCTTTAGTCAAGGCTTCGACTTCGTTTGCCCGAAGCCGCACGGCCCCGGCGCGTTCCATGGCGGCCATCATGGCGTCGAATACTTTTTCCACGACGAAGACCTGCTTTTCGGCAATGCACAACAAATTGTTATCGTAAGCGCCTCCCTCGATTATGCAGCGGGCGGCATGATCGAGCTCGGCCGTTTCGTCGACAACCACCGGCGGATTGCCCGGCCCGGCAACAATCGCCCGCTTGGCTTGCTGCATGGCCGCCTTTGCCACGGCCGGACCGCCTGTAACGCAGAGCAGGTTGATGTCGGGATGCTTGAAGATCGCACCGGCCGAATCGAGCGTAGGTTCGGTAATAATGCAAATCAGGTTGTCGATGCCCAGGTCTTTGCTGATCGCCTCGTTGTAACGGCGCACGCCCTCGGCGGCCACGCGCTTGCCGCTGGGATGCGGATTAAAGACCACCGTGTTTCCGGCCGCAACCATCGAAATGGCATTGCCCGTTAACGTGGGCAGCGAGTGCGTGACAGGCGTAACGGCCCCGATCACGCCGAACGGGGCGTGCTCGATGACTGCCAGGCCGTGGTCGCCGGAAAAAACCTCGCTGTGCAGAAATTCCACGCCCAGTGCCCGCTGGCCGACGATTTTTATTTTTTCGATTTTGTGTTCCAGCCGGCCGATCTTGGTCTCTTCCATCTCCATGGTGCCCAGTTCCACGCACTGGTCGATGGCGATGCGGCGGATGTGGCCGATAATGCGACTGCGGTCTTCCAAAGTTCGGCGCGAAAGCTGCTCGAAGGCCTCCCGGGCCGCGGCAACCGCCTGGTTCACGTCGGTGAACAAACCCAATCGGCCTTGGCGCCCGTTGCCTATTTGAGCAGCCGCTCCATTGGAGCCCAGCCGTGTAATCACCTGTTCCACTACGCTGCGAATGAATTTTTCGTCGACTTGCATTTTAGATATTCCCTATTGCGGCATACATCAATAACACATAAGTTTATGGTTGTTCAATTTGCAATTTGCATTTGACAATTTGCAATAAGACATTTGCGAAAATAATCAACCTTTCAATACGCCGGGAGCAAGCTCCTGGGCTAAACCAAGGCGCCGCTTGGCTATTTGTCCTTCTGATACACGCACGATTGCCCCACGTGGACCGAATCGATGATGCCTATGATTACGGTATCGACGGGCAGGTTTTTGGTTTCAGGAGTCAGCCGGGCGCTGGACCCCTGGGTAATCAATACATATTCGCCTTCGCCCGATCCGACCGTATCGACCGCCACAAGCGACCGGCCCGTGGTCACCAGGACATCGCGGTTTTGGGGATCGAGGCGGTAAGGCTCGACGACCAGCATCTTGTGCCCTGTCATCGACGACACTTTCTGGGTGGCCACGAGCGATCCGGTGACTTTGGCAATAAACATGATTTATCTCCCCGCATAGTTCGTTGTTGGGATGACAGTTGAACTGTCATCCCAACGGCATTTTTTAATTTCCCGCTAAAAACTCCGCCGCCTGCCGGGCGACGATCAATTCTTCATTAGTGGGCATGACCCAAACTTGGACTTTACTGGTTTCCGCGCTGACTTTCGCCTCGCCTTTGGCCGAATTATTGATTTGGGGATCCAAAACAATGCCAAAGGACTCCAAGTTTTCGAGCACGGCCGTGCGGATCGAGGAGCAATTTTCGCCGATGCCGCCGGTAAACACGATCGCGTCGACTCCGCCCAGTTCGACCATGTACGCCCCCAAATAATGCCGCACGCTTGTAGCAAACACGTCGAGGGCCAATTTCGCCCGGGCGTTGCCGGCCTCGGCGGCTTGGGTGATGTCGCGCAGGTCGGAGCTTACGCCGCTTAAACCCAACAGCCCGGCTTGATTTGCCAGCATATCGAGCACATCTTCCAGCGACTTGCCGGTCTGTTTAACCAACACCGGCAGGGCAAAGGGATCGAAATCGCCCACCCGATTGTTCTGCGGCAAACCGCTCTGCGGGCTGAAACCCATACTCGTCGCCAGGCTTTGCCCGTCGCGGATAGCGCACAGCGAACTCGATCCGCCCAGGTGGCATGATATGATGCGTAAATTCTTGCGGCCCAAGATTTCGGCGGTTCGTTCGGCTATATACCGGTGGCTTGCCCCGTGAAAACCGTATCGCTTGACCAGAAATTTTTCCGACCATTCATAGGGAATCGCATAGCAGCAGTTCCGTTGGGGAATGGTTTGGTGGAAATCGGTTTCAAAAACGGCCACTAAAGGCATCTCAGGAAACTTTTCGGCCAAAAGTCGCATGGCGTTGATATAAGGCGGATTATGGGCGGGCGCCGCCGTATTGACTTCTTCCATGGCCGAGAGCACCTCATTGCCGACCAGCCTGACTCCGCTCAACCGGCCGCCGTGCACCGTCTTGAAGGCGATCGCCGAAATCTCTCCGGCTTGTTTAAGGCAGCCGATCTCGGGATCGGTCAACTGGGCAAGGCATTGGTGAACCGCTTCGGCGTGATCGGGCACACAGAGCATCTTTTCCTGACGCTGCGTTCCAATCTCGACAACGCACTTGCTCACCGGCGAGCCGATCCGCTCGACGCCGCCGCGCGCAAGCTGAGTATTGCCGTCTATATCGAATAAACGGTACTTGAAACTCGTCGAACCAAGGTTGGCCACCAGGACCTTCATGGCATCCTTTCTCTCGTGAGGGATTAGGGATTGGGAATTGGGGATTAGTTTTGCGGGTCTAATCCCCAATCCCTGATCCCCAATCCCCTTTCCTTTATGCCAAATAAGCGGCGATCACGCCTTCAGCCGGGCGGGGAATAATGTGGCTGGCCACCAGTTCGCCGACTTGCGAGGCAGCGCTTGCGCCCGCCTCGACGGCCGCCCGAACGCTCCCCACGTCGCCGCGGACGACCGTGGTCACCAATCCGCCGCCGATCTGAATTCGCTTGAGAATCTGTACGTTGGCCGCTTTGGCCATGGCATCGGTCGCTTCGACCAGTGCTACCAACCCTTTCGTTTCCAACAATCCAATGGCGTCTTGCATTGCAGGTGTTACCTTTCTTATATAGTGTGAATAAATATTTTTCATCGAAACGTCATCCTGAGCGTAGCGAAGGATCTAATCTGCCAAAACAATCAACTTTGAATTGTTTGACCGCAGCGAGATTCTTCGCTTCGCTCAGAATGACTCGTACATCAATCGGCCGAAGCTTGTTTGACTCGGGCCGGCAGGACTACTTCCAGGTCTTCGTGCGGACGGGGAATGACTTGTACGCTGACCACTTCGCCGATGCGCCCGCCCGCGGCGGCCCCGGCATCGGTGGCGGCCTTAACGGCGGCTACGTCGCCGGTTACGAAGGCCGTGACCAGTCCGGAGCCCACCTTGTCCCAGCCCACGAATTCCACGTTGGCCGCTTTCAACATCGCGTCGCTGGCCTCGACCAGGGTCACAAAACCCTTGGTCTCGATCATGCCCAGCGCTTCCATTACTTTTCTTGCCATGGTTGGTTTTCTCCTTGGTTGTTATTTAGCCCCCCGTGAATACACGGGAGGGAACTGGGGAAAATTATCAACTTGGCCCCGGGTGTATTCACCCGGGGCTAAATATTTTACGGTTTAAATAACTCCACTTTACTCGCGTGATCGATGTCGCAGGCGTTGCCTTCATCTGTGTCGATGTGCACTTCCAACTTGATCTTCTTGCCCACGCGAACCAGCATATTCTCGAATACCGCCGGGCAGGAGGAAAACACCCGCAGCGACATCAAATCGCCGTCCTTCACGCTGTAAAACTGGGCGTCGGACGGCCCCATGTGCACGTGCCGCTCCGCGCGGATCACGCCTTTTTTCAATTCCACCACACCCTTGGGCCCGACCATAACGCAGCCCGGCGTGCCTTCGATGTTGCCGCTGGGCCGAACCGGAATATCCAGGCCCAGCGAGATGCTGTCGGTAAACGCCAGTTCCACCTGGCTCTCGGGGCGCGTGGGCCCCAGCACGCGCACTGTCGGCAGCATCCTCCGCTTCGGACCGACGATCATCACCGTTTCTTCGGCGGCGTAATAACCGTCCTGATACAGATCCTTCATCACCGTAAGCTTGCGGCCGGGACCGAACAGGGTCTCCACGTGCTCGTCGGTCAGATGCGCGTGACGCGCCGAAACGCTCACCACCAGGTTCGGTTTGCCCGGAGGACCGCCGACCTGGGCCAGCACGATCTCCCGGACGATCCGCTCCACAAAACTTCGATCAATAGGCGGTGCGGCTATGCTCATGGTTAAGTTATCAGTTATCAGTTTATAAAGTCTCGGATCAGAAATGTCGTAAAGCCCACGGGTTGCAACCCGTGGGCTTGGCCACCGCCCACTGTTTACTCACTAATCCCGGCTACGTGCAACTTCACTCCTGCGGCTGCAATTTTTTCCTTCCACTCGGGATCGATCCGGTCGTCCACGACTATGTCATCGACTTCCGCCAATGGGCACAAATGGGTCAAACTCTGGCGGCCGAACTTCGAACTGTCGGCCACGACGATCACCTCGTCGGCGGCCTGCATCATTTGCCGTTCGGCCTCCACTATCAGCAAGTTGTTGTTAAAAAAGCCTTCTTCGTTGATTCCGGCCACGCTCAGGATGGTCTTGCGGACCCGAACCTTCGATAGCATTTCCACGGCATACGGTCCCCGGGCCACGCCCGTGCGCGGACATATATTGCCGCCTACCAATACTAGGTCGCTCGTGGTATCCGAGGCGAACAAATTGGCCACCGGCAGCGAGGTCGTTACCACGTGAATCGGCCGGCCAACCAGCAATCTGGCCAACTCATAGGTGGTACTGCCACCATCCAGGAGAATGGTGTCGCCGTCCTCAACCAACTCGACTGCACAGGCGGCAATGGCCTTTTTCTGCTCCCATTGCATGTTTTGCCGGGCGTCGAAATGCGGCAGCATAGGTGAAGTCCCAGTGTAAAGCGCCCCCCCGTGAATCCGCCTGGCACAGCCTTGGTTTTCCAAATACTCCAGGTCGCGTCTGACGGTCGATTCCGAGACATCCAGCCTGTCGGCCAGTTCCGGCAGCGAGGCGAATCGCCCCATGCGTACAAGCTCCAACAAGCGACCACGACGTTCTTCGACGAGCATGACTTATCCACCCTCAATAACGGATCTGAAAGGACCTATTTCACATTATGCCATTTATTTAGAATATATCAAGCAAATTCCATCATAATAATGGAAGAATTCTTCCATATCTTACCATATATTGATTATTACACGGTTAATACATGGTTGTTATGGAGATTTTTTCCAATTGAATTTGTCAAATATATGAAAAAGTTACCCCCCCCAATAAGTATAATGGGTTTGCATGAAAAAGATGGACCCTGGATAACCCAAACGCCTAGAGTTTATTTAGGAAGTCCTTCAAGGCATCAAAGAATTGATCGGGCAAGGTGTCGTTGTGATCGTGGTGGGGAAAAACGAGCAACTGCTTGGGTTCGTTGGCCGCATCGAATAAGCGGCGTCCTAATTTAAATGGCACGATCGTGTCCGCCTCGCCGTGCATTTGCAAAAGCGGCCCTTTGTAGTTTGCAATCTGTCCGAGAGCATCGAGTCGCGTGCGCATCAGCAGGCGGACGGGGAAAATCGGGTAGTGGTATGCTGCCACGTCGGGAGCGCTGCTGAACGTACTGATTAGCACCAGTCCTTTTGCCCCGTCCTTGGCAGCCAGATCGACCGCCACTGCGCCGCCCAGCGATTCGCCCATTACCACGATGTCCTTTTCCGGAATATTTTCGCGCTTAGCCAGCCATGCCCGGGCGGCCCGGGCGTCGGATAGAATGCCGGCTTCATTAGGCTTACCTTCGCTGCGTCCATAGCCGCGGTAGTCGAAGATCAGGACCGAAGCGCCCGCCGTGTTATGTATTTTTTCTAAAATCTCGGCACGATGGGTAATATTTCCCGCATTGCCGTGGCAAAAAAGGATCGTTGCCAGGGATTTTTCGTGGGGCACGTACCAGCCGTGCAGTTTTGTGCCGTCGGCCGCCTGGAACCGGGCGTCCTCGAATTCCAGTCCCCAAGGCTTCCAGTCGCCTTCAGGATATTTGGACGGAAAGAAAACCAGCGATTCTTCGAGAAACATCATGCATACCATTACTAAAAGATAGATTATGGCCGCGGAACGGATCAGCCTGAGCACCCGCCGCCGCCATGACTTTTTTATAGAATCTTTGTCCACGATTGTCATTAGAAAATATACCACGGAGCCGCGGAGAACACGGAGAAAATCAGTTTTAATTTATATCCGTGTTCTCCGCGGCTCCGTGCTTTTCTATATTTTAAATGCAACGACCTCGCGCCGTTGTGTTTGTCGGCCCGAGGTCGCGGGATTATATCAGATAAAAGACGGATTAACGGAAGTGGTAATTCGGGTTTTTTATGTCGAAATCGGCGTCGGTGAATCCGTTATTGAGCTTCAGATTCAGATAGGTGTACTCCTCTATTAATTCCGGAGGGCCGCCGGGTTCTTTCGGCCACTCGTAGGACTCGTAGCGGATGGGAATGTTCAACTCGTCGTCGACGAAAATGCGGGCCAGGTGAAAGCGGAAGTTCCGCCGCGGCACCGGATGCACGACTTGAATGCAGGTGCAAACGCGGTTATTAATCTTTGCGCCTTTGAAAAACTTCACTTCGCACTCGCCGAACTTGACGTCTTCCTGGGCCACCTCGACCAGGCGCTTGGTAAGATTTAAAATCCCCAATTCGGTCAGCGGATAATGTTGGCCGCTCATGGCGACCGGTCCGTCGGGTTTGATCCTTACGGTCCCGAACATCTTATCCTTGATTCCCACCGTATGCGCGTACATGAGGCCGTCGTTCGCTCCTTCGATGTACATCACTTCCTGGCCTTTAATCTTGGCCGGGGCCAGAAAATACATGTATACGCTAAACGGCTTGTGGCGGATTTTCACGAACATGTGATCGTAATCGTTTAGTTTGCCGTCGATCCGTTCCCGTTTAACCACGGTGGCCTGATAGTCCGTGATCTTTTCCAGGTTGCCCATGCCGTCGTAGGCCCAGCGCAGGGCGGGCATGAGCGGGTGTTCATTGGCCGAAGCAGTTCCCAAAGCCGGGGCGGGCGCCTGGGAAGCCGACTCCGCTCGCTCGGCGACTTGAAAGGCTTGCTGTGGGCCGGCAGGCTGCTGGCCGGGCGCGGGGGCATTGCCATTAGAGCCAATATCAGCGGCGACTTGTGCCCAAATCCAAGAGGTCAAAAACGCGCAGGTAATCAATATGGATAATCCCAGGCGATGAAAGATTTTACTAAACATCATGAAAAAAGCCCTCCTTGCGGGGCACCGCGACAGTTAATTGCATTTTACTCGCCAGGCGGGCAACTTGGCGATGTCCGATTTTCATCCTTGAAATTCTTCTTCATGAACCGATGATATGCACAATTAATAGCAATTTTTATGCCACATCAACTCTCGTCAACTTTATCTGAAGAAGTTGACGACGGAACCTCCTGTTATTACGGCTCCCACGAAGAAAAAGGCTATATTACCGCCTTAATTCGCTGCCGTATCTATTTGGACGTTATCGCAATACTTATTGGATAGAATTACAATGTTTCCTGTTGTAGGGCCTGCTTACCCAACCGTTTATTCAGGCCCTACTATAAGATTCAACATTAACCACTACATTTTACCTATTTTCAAGGTATCTGGGGAGGTCAGTTTCTTGCCGCCGGAAAAAATCGAAATTACACCCATTTTGTCGATCCCATTCGAGGAAAATGCCTACGTGGCGCATTTGCCCGAGAGCACCGATTGCTTGATTGTGGATCCTGGCTTTGAACCGGAGAAAATCATTGACTACCTAGAAAGAAGGGGGCTGATCCCGGCAGCCATTCTCATCACCCATGCCCATAGCGACCACATTGCCGGAAACGAGGCCATAAAAAATCGCTGGCCTAAGTGCCAATTGGCCATCGGCGCGGCCGAGGCGCCCAAACTGACCGATCCCGGCTTGAATTTGTCGGCCCTGTTCGGCCTTAAATTAGTCAGTCCGCAGGCCGACGTCACGCTCGAAGACGGCGAATTATACATTGCCGCGGGAATCGGCCTGCAAATCCGGGCAATTCCCGGCCACTCCAGCGGGCACGTGGTTTATCTGCTTACGGACTGCAATCCCAGGATAGTTTTCGTGGGCGACGTGATTTTCGCCGGCAGCATCGGGCGGACCGACTTTCCAGGCGGCGATTTCAACCAACTGGCCGATGGCATCCGCAAGATATTATACGCGCTGCCCGATTCCACCATTCTCCTGCCCGGCCACGGCCCGACAACCACCGTGGGCCGAGAAAAACGCGGCAATCCCTTTGTGCGAGAAATATCGTAGGGTGCGTGAAACGCACCTCTGATAATGTCATCTATTATAGTGCATCCCATGCACCCAACTCTATTTGGTGCGTTTCACGCACCCTACACTTGGCCGGCAGAGGGCACCACGAACGGCTTGTGATAATCGCGGGTAAGGAATTTATTCGCAGCATCGTTGCCTTGGAAGGTTTCACCGGCCGGATCGAAGACCAATTCCGGACCGACGCGGAGTTTTGTCTCGTCGATTTTTACGCCGTTGTCGGTCAGGTGGGTCGTCACCCGTTCAAAGGTTTCCAAGGCGTTTTCGTTGCTCTTCACCTCGGCCAGGCGTTTCTTCAGATCGGCACAAGTCATTTCCTGGCCGAGATTATAGGAGATATTACCCATGTGGCAGAGCGAGGCGGAAAGGTGACCTTGGAGGATATCGGCAGTGAGATCTTCGTATTTCCCGCTGCGCACTGCCTTGAGGAAATTAGCATGATGATCGCCGCCGCCGGCGAATCTTTTCACGACCTCTCCATTAGGATCGAATGCGGCCCCGGACATATAAGAGGGGATCACGACGTAGCCTTCGGAACCGTAGAAAATCACGCCGATCGAGGCGCCTTCTAGTTTGTCGGATTTCAGGCCCCGGACCTCGAACACAAGGGTTTTGCCGTCGTCAGGATACTCGTGTACTACCACCATGGTATTGGGCGTTTCGCCGGCGTCTTCGTAGCCTAATCGTCCGCCATAACTAAAGACCCGTTTGCTTAAGCCGGTTTGGCCCAGTCCCCAACGGGCGATGTCCATCTCATGTGGGCCTTGGTTGCTCAAATCGCCGCCGCCGTAAGGCCATTGCCAGTGCCAATCGTAATGAAATTTCTTCCGCGTCAGGGGTAAAACAGGCGTCGGCCCGGACCAGAGATCGTAGTCCACGCTTGCCGGGACCTGGTATTCGCCGGGTGCACCGATCGAGCCGCGCAGTTTGTAGCAAAGCCCCCGGGCGAGTTTCACTTCGCCGATTTTCCCGGCAAGTACATATGCAACCGCATCAGCGGTTCCGGGGAATGAGCGGCATTGTGTGCCGGCCTGGCAGATTTTTTTGCATTTCCGCGCG